>CAIQDO010000243.1 GCA_903870555.1 uncultured Caulobacteraceae bacterium | reverse complement strand
GGGTCGCAGACGCCGCTGCAGTTCTACCTGCAGAACACCCTGCACGCGTCCGACGCTCAGTTCGGCGAATGGTTCGCCATCTTCGTGGTCGCCTTCATTCCCACCTATCTGCTTTTCGGCCTTCTGTGTCGGAAGGTCCCGCTCAAGACCCTGCTGTTCTGGGGCACGGTGGTGGCGGTCCCCCAGATGGTCCCGCTGGCCTTCATCCACACGGTCAACCAGGCGATGCTGGCGGCGGCGGCGATCGGCCTGATGGGCGGGATGTGTTCGGCCGCCTACTACGACCTGATCATCCGCTCCTGTCCGCCCGGCCTGCAGGGCACGGTGTGGATGATCGCCGGCGCGGAGTACTATATCGGCAGCCGGTTCGGCGACCTGCTGGGCACCAACCTCTATGATCACTTCCACAACTTCAACGTCTGCGTCATCGCCATCACGGCGGTCTATGCCCTGATCCTGCCGGCGCTGCTGCTGATCCCAAAATCCCTGATCGCCACCGCCGACGGTCAGGTCGCGCCCGCGACCTGATCTTGCTACCCGCCCGACTTGCCAGGGCTTTGTCGTGCTGGCCTATTGCCGTCATGCGCACGCGCGTGGCGCGGCGCGCGATGGAGAGACGCGTGAGCCGGAAAATCGTCGATCTGTCGATCTACCTTGAGAACGACATCCAGAGCGATCCGCCTGGGACAGGCCCGAAGATCCGCTACCTCACCCACGACACGACCTTCGAGCAGATCGCCCCCTTCTTTCCTGGTTTGGCGAGGGACGACCTGCCGGACGGAGAGGGCTGGGCGGTGGAACTGGTCAATCTGTCCACCCATAACGGCACCCACCTGGACGCGCCCTACCATTTCCACAGCACCATGAACAAAGCGCTGGGGGCGTCGGAGCGGGCGATCACCATCGACGAGGTGCCGCTGGACTGGTGTTTCCAGCCGGGTGTGAAACTCGATTTCCGCCACTTCGACGACGGTTATGTCGTCACCGGCGCCGACGTTAAAGCCGAACTGGCCCGGATCGGCCACACCCTCTCGCCGCTGGAGATCGTGGTGGTCAATACCCGGGCCGGCTCCCGCTATGGCCATGACGACTACGTCTCCGCCGGCTGCGGCATGGGCTATGAAGCGACGATGGTTCTGCTCGAGGCCGGCGTGCGGTTGACGGGCACCGACGGCTGGAGCTGGGACGCGCCGTTCGTCCATACCGCCAAGAAGTACCGCGAGACCCAGGATGCGGCGCTGATCTGGGAGGGCCACAAGGCCGGCCGCGACATCGGCTACTGCCACCTGGAGAAGCTGCACAACCTGGAGGCCCTGCCGCCGACGGGATTCTTCATCTCCTGCTTCCCGCACAAGATCCGCGGCGCCTCGGCCGGCTGGACCCGCGCCGTGGCGATCTTCGATGACCGATTGATCCCCGGCTAACCCTCGAACCGTTTCCAGGTCTCGCCCGACAGCGGCCGGCGCCGGCGGATCTTCAGCAGGCCGTCAAGCGTCTCGTCCTGCGTGACGCTGATGAATCGGGCCTGATCGTCTCGCAACTCCACGCAACTGAGCACGCCGGTGTGGTAGGCGCCGCTGTCCACCGAGATGCGGTGTGGCAGGACGTCGGGCCCGATGATCGAATGGCCGTGCACAACGGCAAAGTCGTGCGACCAGGCCTCTCCTGTCAGGAACGGCTCGCGAATGGTCGTCAGGCGCTGAATGTCCTTGTCCTCCAGGCCATGGCGAGGATGGACTCCGGCGTGGACGAACAGGTAGCCGCCCAGCCTCATCCCCATCTTCAATCTCTCCAGAGAGTCGCGCACGCTCGCCGGCGCCAGTCTGCGTCCCTGGGCGATCACCTCGATCGGGTCGCGACTGGAAACGACTTCGCGTGACAGCCCCAGGTTCTCCAGGGTGGTCAGGCCGCCGTTGGCCGCCCAGAAGCGCAGAAAGTCCTCGCCGGCCCCTTCGTCGTTCAGGAACGTGTCGAGGTACTCCTCATGGTTTCCCCACAGGGCCGTGGTGGTCACGCCCGGGATCTCCAGCGTCGTGGCCCGGCGCAGGGCGGCCAGGTTGTCCGGTCCGCGATCAATGGTGTCGCCGAGCATCACCAGATGATGAGGGCCCGCCGGCGCGGCGGCGATTCGGCGTTCCACGGCCGCCAACAAGGCCATCAAGTGGTCGAGATGGCCATGAACGTCGCCGATCGCCCAGATCGAGACACCCGCCGGGGTCCGCGCTGGCGCCGGCTCCCAGTCGGAGATGAAGGTGTTGAACCGCGAACTGGACGGCGGACGGTCGGGACTCTGGGACGCGGGCAACGGAGGCGCTCTTTGGTGGTGGATGGAGGACGTCCCGACGACGGAACGCCCCTCCGATCCCTGTCCCTAGCAGGATTCCATCCAGACGGCGCGAGGGATGCGCGCGGATCCGGTCTAACTGCCGCATCCACAAGCAACCCTCATTGCGATATACTGCGAGAATGGACAGCGATAAGCCGCGCGAAGACCTGAGGCGGACGCCGGCGTCATGAGCGGTGCGCCCGCCCTGAAGCGAAACGAGGCTCCTGGCCTGTCCGGGGACGCCACACGGCCCGATTCCGCCCGCATGGTCGAGCCGGCCCTGGCCTATCAGTTCCACGGGGCGGTATGCGTCCTGTTCGATGTTCTGCATACGGCGGGCGAAGCGTTCGACAACGACTTCACCGCCTGGGTCATCTACTGCGCCTTCCTGGTGTCCTCAGCGGCGGACACGCTCCGGGATATCGCCGCGCGTCGCCATGCCAGTGACTTTTCCCCTGGAGTCCTGTCCGCACAGAGCGTCTCGGAGATGACCGGGATTCCGCGCGAAACGGTGCGACGCAAGATTCTCGTCCTCGTCGCGGCGGGACGACTCATCCGCATGCCCAATGGCCGGTTCAAGTGCCTCGTCGACGAAGCGCTGGCGCGCGCGTTGACCGAACGCCTGACGGGCGCCGACCCCGTGGTCCGACCGCCGCCGCGCCCTTGGCCGACTGTGGTGGAATAGCCGGCCGTCCAGCGGTGCGGAAACCCATTTTGGGCAAAAAATGCCCAAAATGGGCAGAATGTGTCGCGAGCCGCTCCGAACACCGGTGTCGATGGCGACTCAAAAATGTTAGTCACGACAACAGTGCCCGCCTTGTGTTGTTGTGTGCGAAAAGTTCTCAATGCCGGGCCCTCCTGGCGCCCACCCAGACGCAAACGCTATTTCTGGATCGCTCCATTTGAGTAGATGGGTCGTTCGATGAAACAGGCGGAATCGAAACATCTATTGATCGCGCGAGATGTCATGAAAAAGCCTGTCAACGCCCTCGTCACTCTGATCACCGGTCGAAAACCCTCAAGTTTTTCGACCGCGGAGGAGCCTCGGGCGCTGCGAACCGAGCCTTATCTTCGCGCGCCGCATGACGATGGCGAAAGGCTTCAGCGTATCGCGGTGGTCATCGAGAGTGTCGCCGGTGAACTGGCGCGACTGGAGTATCTCCGGTCGTCGCTTGAAGGCTTGCGAGACCCGATTTCGACCGAGTTCGACACCCAGATGAAGGCGATCGCCCAGGCCGCGGAACTGAACCATCGCCTCGGTTCAGCAAACTCCCGCCTGGCTGAACTCGACGCCGAGCGCACGGCGACGCGCGAACAGCTTCATGACACTATCGCGAAACTCGAGCGGTCGGCCGAAGCCCTGGAGGCGCAGGCGTCGGGCCGGCATTTGGCCGAACAGGAAGTCGCCGAGCTGCGGCCGATCCTCCTTCAGGCGCGCGAACAGGCCGACGATCTGGCTCGGAAGCTTGCGGAGCGCGAACACGAACACGCCAATCTGCTGATCGAGAGCAAGTCCCTGTCCACTCAGCTGGAGAAGCAGGATCTGATCATCGGCGAGTTGTCCGGCCGGGCCGAACGTCTGCAGCACGATCTCGACGGCGCCAACGACCAGCTGGGCGACGCGCGCAAGCGCGGCGAGGCGCTCCAGGCGCGCGCCCTTCGCGCCGAGCGCGTCGTCGACGACCTCAACGGGGCCTTGACGGCCGAGAGGGACCGGGTGGCCGAATTGGAGGCCAGGCTTCAGGCGGTCCAGGCGGCGGCCAGCCGCACCGTCAGCGGCCTTCAGGCCAAGGACGACGAACGTCTGATGGAGATCGCCAATCTCAAGAACCGATTGAGCGACGTCCAGACGCGTTGCGCCAGCCTGGAAGAGTCTCGGGAAAAGACCATCGCCGAACTGCACGCCCTGAACGCCGAGCGAAATGAACTGGGGCGCGACGCGGCGGCTCGAGAGGTCGATCTGATGCAGCTTCGCAACCGCGTTCAGTCTCTGACCACCCAGCTCGACGACGCCAAGCGGCGCGTCGTCGACGTGGATCTCGCCCGGACGACGGCGGTCCAGCGATCCGATGGCCTGGCCAAGCAGCTCACCGGACTGGAGGGGCGCTTCACCCGGTCGGAGATCGCCCTTGAGCAGAAATCGGCCGAGGCGGACACGTTGAAGGCCGCCATCGAGGAGCTCCGGGCCAAGCTCGCCGCCTCAACTCAGGATCTGCAGGCGGTGGTTGTCCAGCAGAAGTCCGAAATCGACATGCTCCGCGGGGCGCTGGGCGCGATGCAGAAGTCCAAGCCGTTCATCTCCGAGAGCAACTAGTCCGGCGGGCGCGGCAGTCGTGGCGCAACGTCGGAGTCTGTTCTCGCGGCTGTCGCTGTCCGCCCGGAACATCGCCATCGACCTGGGGACGGCCAATACCCTGATCTATATGAAGGATCAGGGAGTCGTGCTGAATGAGCCGTCGGTGGTCGCCCTGCGGACCGTGGCCGGCAAGAAGGTCGTGCACGCCGTCGGGGAAGAGGCCAAGCGCATGCTCGGCCGCACGCCGGACCATATCGAGGCGATTCGTCCGATGCGCGACGGTGTCATCGCCGACTTCGAGGTCGCCGAGGAGATGATCAAGTACTTCATCGCCAAGGCGCAGGGGCGAGGGCTGTTCTCCAACCCAGATGTGATCGTCTGTGTGCCATCCGGGGCGACCGCGGTGGAACGGCGCGCCATCAGTGACAGCGTCCTGAAGGCGGGGGCGCGGCGCGTCGGCCTGATCGAGGAGCCGATGGCCGCCGCGCTTGGCGCTGGCCTGCCGATTCACGAAGCGACGGGATCGATGGTGGTCGATATCGGCGGCGGTACGACACAGGTGGCGATCCTGTCGCTCTCAGGCATTGTCCACGCCCGTAGCGTCAGGGTCGGCGGCGACCTGATGGACGAGGCGATCATCGCTCACATGCGGCGCCAGCACAATCTGCTGATCGGCGAGAGCACGGCCGAGCGGATCAAGATCGCCATAGGAACGCCACTGCGGCCGGAGGAAGACGAGGGCCTGTTCCTGGATATCAAGGGCCGCGACCTGATGCAGGGCGTCCCTTGCGAGGTCCGGATAACCGAGGCGGAAGTGGCCGAGGCCCTGGCCGAGCCGGTGGCCCGGATTATCGAGGCGGTCAGGCTGACCCTGGAGGCGACACCGCCCGAACTGGCCGGGGACATCGCCGACAAGGGCATCATGTTGACGGGCGGCGGCGCCCTGCTCCGGGGCCTGGATCGGGCGATGGCCGAACAGACGGGCCTGCCGGTCACCGTCGCGACCGACGCCGCCTGCTGCGTGGTGATGGGGTGCGGCCGGGTGCTCGAACATCCCAAGTGGATGCAGGGCATCCTCGATTCGCCTCTGACGATCACCCGTTAAGGCGCCGACGGACGCGGCCTGCCCTTCCGGGCGGCGCGGGCCGCGAACCGTCCGGGGTCGCTCAAGGCGGCGAGGGGGACGGGCAGGGGGGATGGGACGCCGACGATCCGCGCCGCCAGGTCCTCGGCCAGCAGCGGCGCCAGGCACAGCCCGCGCGAGCCGAGTCCGGTCAGCAGCCAAAGACCGGCCTCGCCGCCCGGCGCCGGACCCGCCAGCGGCAGGTAGTCGTGGGTCGTGGCGCGGATGGCGCTCCAGTCGTCCAGCGGCGAGTCCGCCAGCCGCCTCGCCAGTTCCGGCAGCCTGGCTCCGACCGCCGCCAGATTGCGAGCGCGATCCTCCGGCCGGATCTCGACGCTGGTGTCGCCGCGATCGTGAGTCGCGCCAAACATGATGCCCCTGGGCATGGGAACGACATAGGCGCCGAACACCGTCGCTTCCGGCCGGCTGAATGCGGTGGTGAAACTGGCCTGGCCGCGCACCGGGGTCATGGCGACGCCGGGCGCGAGGCGGACGGAGTCCATCGCCGCGGCGATACAGACCACGTCGGCCTCGCCAATCTCGGCGCCGGCCTCGTCGAGCAGGCGCCATCGCTGTTCATGCCGCTCCAGACGCCCAACCCGCGTCGGAATGGTCCCGCCGAGCCATCGGGCGAGGATCGCTCCCGGACGCGCCACCACGGCGTCCGCCATGGACAGGCCTTCGCCGCTGTCTTCGGGACCCAGGACGGCGGTCATGGCGTCTGGTTCGAATAGATCCGATCCGGCGATGGCGGCGAATCGCGCGGGATCCTTGGGGCCGACCGGAAGCTGAATCGCGCGCCGCGCGACAACCGCGCCCGGAGTCGCGTCGTAGAGTTGCGCGGCCCGGCGCGCGGCCTGGGCGAAGAGCGCGGCGGCGGGACCGAGGCCGGCGTCCAGTCGGGGGGCCATCAGGCCGGCCGGGCCGCCGGAGGCTCCTGAGCCGGGTCCGTCGCCGTCATAGACGCGCGCCTCGATGCCTTGGACGCGCAGGGCGCGGTTGAGGGCGGCGCCGGCGAGACCCGCGCCAATGATCGCCACGCTCGGCGGCGGTCGGTCCTGCAGGGCGCCTGGCAGGCGGGCCTCGAGCCGTTCCCGCTTGCGGCCGTGGCCTGGCGCCCGGGTGACGCTGAAACCGGCCGAGGTCAGGCCATGTCGAACCGCGCCAGCGACAGTGTAGGTCGCCGCCCGGGCGCCGGGGGCGGATCGCCGAGCGACCAGGTCCAGAACCTCGTCGCGCCAGATGTCGGGGTTGAGGGCCGGAGCGAAACCGTCCAGGAACCAGGCGTCGGCAGCCCCGCTCCAGACCTCAAGCGCCTCGCCGGCCTCAAGGATCGCCACATCCACTGTCGCCGCCAGTTCCGGCAGGTCGATTCCATGGAAGCCGCGGGCGCGGCCCGGCCAGCGCGCGGTCATCAGCTTTGCCACCGGCGCCAGTTCCGGCCAGTTGGACAGGGCCCGTTCGGCTTCCGAAGCCGTCAGGGGATCGGCCTCGATGGTGAAGACATGCAGACGCGCGTCGGGCTCGCGGACGCTGTTCCACAGGGTGAGAAGGGCGGCGATGTTGAGCCCCGTGCCGAAACCGAGCTCCGCTACCGTGAAGTGACGCCTCCCTTTCCAGGCTTCGGGCAAGCCACAACCGGCCAGGAAGACCGCCCGCGATTCGGACAGGCCGTCGTCGCGCGAGAAATAGACGTCCCCGTGGCGGCGCGAGCGTGGCGCGTCGCCGTCTTCCCAGGTCACCGCCGAGTCGGAAAGGTCAGCCGGCATCGATCCTCAAGGTAAAAGGGCCGCCCCAATCGGGGCGGCCCTCTCCTTGCAGTTCGCTCGTCGCGAGACGAATCTTACTTCTTGGCGTCGGCGGCGGGGGCGGCGGGAGCCATGGCGCCGGCGGCGGGAGCGGCGGCGGCGTCGGCGGC
>CAIQDO010000242.1 GCA_903870555.1 uncultured Caulobacteraceae bacterium | reverse complement strand
AGTTCGTTGGAGAAGGCGAAGGCGCCGAGATCGGCGACCTTTTCGTTGAGGGCGTAGAGGAAGAGCAGCAGGAAACGGCAATAGGCCGCCACAGATCCCGAAACGTCGCAGACCGCGACGATCTTGGGCCGGTCACGGTGTTTTCGTTTCCAGACCACCTCGAACGGCACGCCATCGTAGCCGGCGTTGGCGCGCAAGGTGCGGCGGATATCGAGGTGGCCGCGGTTGCGGATCTTTCGCCGGCGGGAGTGCTTGATCGCCAACCGCTTGGCCATCTTGGCCACCACCGCCTTCATCCGCTCCATGTCGCGCAGGCCGAGGCGTTCGATCGGCCGGTTGGTGACGGCGTCATTCATGAAGGCCTCGGTGGCGGCGCGGCCGAACACCTCGAAACGTTGGTCGACAAAGGCGCGGGCTTGGCGGGTGAGGGCGGAACGCGCGTCGATCAACGCCTGGGCCTCCGCCTGGGCTTCAGGCGAGCGTGTCTCAAGACGGTCCATCAGCCGTTTCTCGAGCGCCTCGACCCCCATCGATTCGAGCATCCGCCGGGCGAAATAGGCGCCCTGGGAGGCGAACCGGATCTGGTCGACCCCCGCGGCTGCGCCGGCCCGCTCCATGGCGACCGCCATCCGGTCGGAGTCTGGGGCGTTGGCGAGCGCCAGTAAACCGTCGGTCGGATCGGCCGATTGTTCACCATCCCCCTCGCCTTCACCCTCCCCGCCCGGCGGAACCTCAGAAGACGTTTCCGCGTCGGCCGGCGCGGTGGAGGAACCCCGGCTGAAGTAGAGGTCGAACAACCCGTCGTGAAGTTCCTTCTCTTCGACCGACTTGGCCAGGACCACCGACAAGGTGTCCTTCATCGTCTGGCGGTCGACATACCCAACCACCGCAAGCGCGCGCGCCGCGTCGATGGCCTCGGCCGGCGACACCGCCGCCCCGGCCGTGCGCAGGGCGCGGATGTAGTTGGTGAGCGCGCGCTCCATGTTTGCGTCAGGCCGCTTTCGCCGCCGCCTTCACGGCCTCGCCGGTCAGGGCATCGGCCTTGCCGGCGATGGCCAGAATATCGCTCTGGCGTTTGAGGATGACGTTGAGCGTGTTGCGCACCATCTCCGGCTCCAGCGCCTCGGCGTGCAGCAGCAAAAGCGTGCGGGCCCAGTCGATGGTCTCGCTGATCGACGGCAGCTTGCGCAGGTTCTCGCCGCGGATCAGTTGGATGAAGGCGACGAGCTGAGCGAGGAGCGACTCTGAGACGTCCGGGACGCGGGCGCGAACAATGCGCGACTCGCGCTCGCTGTCAGGGAAATCGATGTGCAGGTGAAGGCAGCGACGCTTGAGCGCGTCGCCCAACTCCCGTGTGGCGTTGGAGGTCAGCATCACCAAAGGGGGAACCAAGGCCTCGATTGTGCCGATTTCGGGCACGGTCACCTGATAGTCCGAAAGCACCTCAAGCAGCAGGGCCTCGAACTCCTCGTCCGACTTGTCGATTTCGTCGATCAGCAACACCGAGCCGGCGGTTTGCTCCATGGCCTTCAGCAGCGGCCGGGGCTCCAGGAACTCGCGGGAGAAGAACAGGTCCTGGAAGTCGCCGAGCTTGGCGAACGAGGCATCGAGGCCGTCGGCGTCGGCGACCAGGTCGTGGATCTTTTCCTTGAGAATCTGGGTGTAAAGCAGCTGTTTGCCGTACTTCCATTCGTACAGCGCCTTGCTCTCGTCGAGGCCTTCGTAGCACTGCATTCGAAGGAGGGGATATTCGAGAAACCGTGACACCGAACGGGCCAGATCGGTCTTGCCGACCCCAGCAGGTCCTTCGATCAACACCGGCTTGCGTAAGTGGTGGGCCAGATAGACCGCGGTCGAGATGGCGGGGGTGGAAATATAGCCGACCTTCGCAAGGCCGGCGGTGACGGCCTCAATGGAGGACAGGCCTTCGGGGGTTTCGATCGCCGTCATGGGGCTCGCTGGGGGTTAGGGAAAGAAAATCCTCCCCCGCGAAGCGGGGGAGGTGGCGCGCGCGAAGCGCGCGACGGAGGAGGCGCAACGGCGGGAGGGTTCGCCCCCTCCACCGCCTTCGGCGGTCCCCCTCCCCCGCTATGCGGGGGAGGATGAGCCTTCTGCTAGTTCCGCCACACCATGGCGGAGGTCATGCTGTCTTCCTGCACGCCCTCGTACGACCGCACCTCATTGCGGCCGACCACCAGGTGATGGACTTCGTCGGGACCGTCGGCGATGCGCAAGGTGCGCTGGCCCGCGTACATCCGCGCCAGGGGGGTCCATTGCGAGACGCCGGTGGCGCCGTGCATCTGGATGGCCTGGTCGATGATCTGGCAGACCCGCTCGGGCACCATGGCCTTGACCATGTGCACCCAGATGCGGGCTTCCTTGTTGCCCAGCACATCCATCGCCTTGGCGGCTTTGAGCACCATCAGGCGCATGGCTTCGATCTCGATGCGGGCGCGGGAGATGATTTCCAGGTTCCCGCCGAGGTGGGCGATCTTGCGGCCGAACGCCTCGCGGGAGATGCCCCGGCGAACCATCAGATCGAGCGCGCGTTCGGCCTGGCCGATCGAACGCATGCAGTGGTGGATACGGCCCGGACCCAGGCGGACCTGGGAGATCTCGAAGCCGCGGCCTTCGCCGAGCAGGATGTTGGATTCCGGCACGCGCACATTGGTGAAGCGGATATGCATGTGACCGTGGGGGGCGTCATCCTCCCCGAACACCTGCATGCCTTCCATCACCTTGACGCCGGGAGCGTCCATGGGAACCAGGATCTGAGACTGCTGGCGGTGGGCCGGCGCGTCGGGGCTGGTCTTGACCATGGTGATCATGATCTTGCAGCGCGGATCGCCGGCGCCCGAGATGTAGAACTTGTCGCCGTTGATCACCCACTCGTCGCCTTCACGCGTGGCGACCATGCCGACGTTCTTGGCGTCGGAGGACGCCCGGTTCGGCTCGGTCATGGCGTAGGCCGAGCGGATCTCGCCGTTGAGCAGCGGCTTGAGCCACTTCTCCTTCTGTTCCGGCGTGCCGACCCGTTCCAGCACTTCCATGTTGCCGGTGTCGGGGGCCGAGCAGTTCATCGTCTCGGAAGCCATCGGGTTCTTGCCAAGCTCGACGGCGATATAGGCGTAGTCGAGGTTCTTAAGGCCATCGCCCGTTTCGGCGTCGGGCAGGAAGAAGTTCCACAGGCCTTCGGCCTTGGCCTTGTCCTTGGCCTTCTCGAGCACCTCCAGTTGGCCGGGCGCATAGCTCCAGCGGTCGGCGCGGCCCTCGCCAAGACGGTGGAACTCCACGGACATCGGATTGACGGTGTCCTTGATGAACGACTTGACGTGCTCAAGCAGCGGCATGGCCGCCTCGCTCATCCGCAGGTCATGCAGATCATCGGTCGGATTGAGCCCGAAGGCGGATTTCGGCTGGGACGCGTCGTCGGCCATGGTGGTGTTTCCTCTTTTCTGATTACGAAACGTCTGATTACGGGACGATTGTCGGGGTCGCTGCGGCGAGGCGAACGACGGCCTCGTCGCGGAGCTGTCGCTTGAGAATCTTTCCAGACGCAATCCGCGGCAGGGGGTCGGTCTGGAGATGAAAATAGCGAGGGATCTCGAATCTGGCCAGCCGCGGCTCAAGAAACGCGCGCAGGGCCTCCTCGGCCACCGGAGCCCCAAGATGGACCGTCGCCGCGAGTTCCTCGCCGAGACGATCATCGGGAACGCCGTAGGCGCTGGCCTCCAAGACGTCGGGATGTTCGAGCAACGCCGCCTCCACGGTTCCGCAGCCGATGTTCTCACCGCCGCGGATAACGAGGTCCTTGATCCTATCGACGATGAAAAGGAAGCCCTCGTCGTCGAGATAGGCGACATCGCCCGTGCGAAGCCACTCACCATCGAAAGCCGCCAAATCGGCGTCCGGCCGGCGCCAGTAACCGCGGATAACCGAGGTTCCCCTGACCAGCAGTTCGCCGCGCCGCATGGCCGGGAGGGTCTCTCCGGCCTCATCGACGATCTTGAGGTCAAGAATCGCTGACGCCCGGCCGCTGCTCTCGGGGTGTTCCATATAGTCCGCCCCGCCGATGCCGGTCCCAATCGCGTTGGTCTCCGTCATCCCCCAACCGGTGCCTGGGCGCGCGTTGCCGAACGCCTTGTCGATGGCGCGGACCTGCTCGGGCGCCCGTGCGGCGCCGCCGCCGCCGACCGTGACCAGGGAGCTCAGGTCGTGGCCGGTCCTTGCGGCGACCCGCACAAGATCGCCCGTGACCGCGGATGGCCCGGTGAAGGAGGTTATGCGTTCCCGCTCGATCAGCGCCGCCGCGGTTTCCGCATCCCACCGGTGCATCGACACGACCCGCCGCTGGGCGCGATAGCTGGCCAGCAGCACCGCATGCAGGCCGGTCGCGTGGAACAGCGGGATGCCCAGCAAGGTCGCCGGCTGCGGCCCCCCGGCGACCGGCGCGGCGACCGCGCCGGTGCGGACCGCGACCTGTCCATCGAGCTCCCACGACAGCAGGGCGCTTATGACGCCGCGATGGCAGGACACCGCCCCCTTGGGATGGCCCGTCGAGCCAGAGGTGTAGAGCATGATCGCGTCATCGTTCGGTTCGATGTCAACATCGGGCATGACATCAATGCCGGCCCCGCCGATCACTGTGTCGAAATCCACCCATGCCGAAGGGAGCGGCCCGGTGGCGCGAACGGCGATGACCTGAAGGTCAACGGGCGGATCGTCGCAAAGCGCAAGTCTGTCGAGGCGCTCCTGATCGGCGACCAGCACCTTGGCGTCGCAATCCTTGAGGGCATAGTCCATCTCGCCGGGTTGCCACAGGGCGTTCATGGCCACGGCGATCGCGCCGATGCTGGTGGCGGCGTTGAAGGCGATCACCCACTCTGGGTAGTTGCGCAGGGAAATGGCCACCCGGTCGCCCTTGCCGACGCCGAAGTTGGCAAGCAGGGCATGGGCGAGGCGGCAGGACCGAAGCCAGATCTCCTCGAAGGTATAGCGTTCGTCCTGGTAGACGAAGAAGGTCTTGTCGCTCCGCGCGGCGGCGTAGAGATCGCGCAGTGTCGGCGGCGCATTGCGGAACGCGCGGCAGCGGCGGCCGAACATGAAGACTTCGACCAGTTCCAGCGGGCAGCCCTCGGCGGTGAGTTCTGCCAGCGCCTCCTGCCGCGTGGTCATGGTGTACTCCCCGGCGCACCGTCCGGTCGCCACGCCAGATGGCGGCGTCCCGTCGGCTGCGGCTGTTCAAACAAACGTTTGCCGGCTTGGCAATGCTCAAACGCCCAGCCGGAACGAAAAGCGGCCGCTCCCCGCCGGTTTGCGGAGAGCGGCCCCCTTTCAGGTCCAAAGACGTCGACTAGAACTTCTTGCGCAGACCGATCTTCACCGACCGGCCGAGGGGATTGCCGATGAAGGGGTCATAGCTGAGTTCGATGCGCGAGTGCGGCGGGGCCGCGTCGAACAGATTCAGCACCGATAGGGTCAGCGTCGTCTCATAGGGCAGCGACACCCGGTAGGTGAGGTCGTTGGAGATGAACGAGCCTTCCTGCAGGCCGAAGGTGACCAGCTGGCAGTTGGTCGCCGTGCCCGCGAGTTGATTGGCGACGTTGCAGTTGGTCGACGGGCCGGTCTGAATCACCGTCGGACCGCGGTTGTCAGTGGCGCCGTCGGTGTAGTTGACGGTCCAGCGCAGGTTGTGGCGGCCATGGCTGTATTCAGCGTAGAACTGGCCGCGCCATTGCGGGATCGTGCCGGGGAAGCGGTCGTAGTTGGTGTAGCCAGCCGCCTCATAGGCCCCGGACACCAAGCTTCCGGCGTAGGTGAAGGCGCCTTCCTTGTAGTCGATCACATAGCTGACATTGGCGCCGAAGTTGACCACGCCGTTCCACACATTGGGGATGTGGTAGTTGACTTCCAGGTCGATGCCATCGGTGTTCAGGCTCGGCCCGTTGGTGGTGTCGGAACGGACCCGGGCGATGTTGTTGCCAACGGTCGTACCCTGCACGCAGCTGTTGTTCTGGTCGAAGGTGATCAGATACCGCAGGGCGCTGGCGCAGTTGACGGCCTGGCTGCCGTTGCCGACTCCGGCCACCGCAGTGGCGACGACGTTCGCCGGAACCTGAGTGATTTGATTATCCAGCGTATAGTGCCAGTAGTCGATGGTCGCCGTCAGCTGTTGATACTTGAAGATGGCGCCGATGCTGTAGGTCAGAGCCTTCTCGGGCTTGACGTTGGAGTTGCCAAAGAAGTCCACCGACTTGAAGTTGCCGCCGGCGGAGGTGATAGCCGACAGGCCTGTCGTACCGGTGGGGTTGGAGTCGCTTGGCGTCGGACCGCGGAACGAGGTGCCGACCGAGCCGCGCAGCGCCAGGTTGTCGAGGATCTGCCACTTGGCGCGGAACTGCGGGTTGATCGTCGAACCGGTCTGTCCGCCGTAGTCTTCGAACCGGAGGCCGAGCTGGCCGCTGATCCGGTCGGTGACCGGCATGTTGAGTTCGCCGAAGAAGGCGTAGACCTTCTGCTTCAGCTCCAGCGGCTGGTTCTGACCGAGGAAGATGTAGGGCCCGGTCGGGAAGGCGCAGGTGGTGACCCCGACAGTCGGGCAAGGCGTGACGCGGGCGTCATAGTAGTTGTCGGGGATCGACTGGCGGAAGTCCTGGTTGCGATACTGGAAGCCCGCCGCCCACGCCACCTTGCCGCCGGGCAGGGTGATCGGCAGCTTGCCGTCGATCGAGGCGTCGACGACGAAGGTGTCTTGCACCGCCTGATAGTGCTGGCGATCAAACAGCCAGGCCACCAGCTTGGGATCGTTGGCGTTGGCCGAAACGAAGCCCGGGTTGGTCAGGCCCAACGCCGGGTTGCCGGCATAGGCGTTGGAGAAGGGGTTGAAATACTGGCAGCCGCCGGCGCCGGCGATCGTGCCGGTGCAGTTGGCGCCGCCGAAACCGTTCAGGGCCGATTGCAGTCGGTTGATCAGGATGTCGGTGGTCTGCTGATCCTGGTTTTCCCTGATGTAGGTGCCAGAGACATCGTAATTGATGCCCCAGAAGCCGCTGTCGCCCTTGACGTCGGCGGAAAGGTGCAGCTCGTCATAGTGACGGCTGCCGCTCTGACCACCAAGACCACCGGTCGAGTTGTTGCCACCGTTGCCAAGCGGACGCCACAGGGTGGCCAGGGCGCTCTGGGCGACGCCGATCAGGGCAGCGTTGCCGGTCTGGGTCAGGAAGGTATTGAAGCCCGGGTTGCTGGCGGCCACGCTATAGACGTTGACGCTGCCGGGGCCGTTCGGCCCCGAGGTCGGCGGGTAGCCCGGCGAGAACCGGTAGTGGGGCATGTCGGTTTCGCTGTACAAGGCCTCGACGTGCAGCTTGGCCTTGTCGCCGAGCCTGGAGTTGAACTCGGCATAGCCCTGATAGAAGCTCTGCTCCTCGACGAGGTTATCGAAGGGCAGGTAGCTGAAGTGGCAGAGCGGTGTGTTGCCCGTATAGCCCACGTGGCCGCCAACCGCGGCGCAGTTGGCGTCGACAGCGAAACCGACGCTGGACCCGCCGCCATTGGCGCCTGACCGGATCGTCCAGGCGCCTGGATTACCGAGCACCGACCACCCCGATGGGTTGGTCGTGTAGGGCGCATCGACGTAGCTGCGCTTGGTGTCGCTCAGCTCGGAACGGTTCTGGTAGCCGAAGCTGACCAACACATTCTGGTTGTCGTTGGACCAGCCCCACAGGATGCTGCCGGTGGCGTCGCCGTTCGACCCGTCGATCGCCCGATAGTCGGCGGCGACTTCGAGGCCGT
>CAIQDO010000241.1 GCA_903870555.1 uncultured Caulobacteraceae bacterium | reverse complement strand
GCAGCCAACGCACAGCCGCTCGTCGATCAGCAGCACGTCGGTGGCTTCGCCGACGCCTTGGTCAACGAGAAACTTTGCCACCGAGGTGTAGTACTCCAGCACCCCGCCGAACTTGTCCTTCTCCTTGTCGATGAAGGCATTGACCCCGCGTCGGGCCGACATCTGCGAACGCAGCTTGGCAACCAGTTCCGGCTTGCGGTTGAGCAGGGTGAGGAAGGCGTCGCCGTCGAGCTTGATCACCTCGGAGCGGATCGCCGCACGGACCGTGGCGGAGCGCTTGCCGCCTTCGACCAGCGCCATTTCCCCGACATAGGCCCCGGCCGGAATGTAGTTGAGGAACACCGGTTTGCCGCCGATTTCCCGCTCCACCACCATCGAGCCGCGCCGGATGATGTAGATGTCGAAACTCTCGTCGCCTTCCTTGATAATGGCCTGACCGGGCCTGATTTCCATGATCTCGGCCTTGGCCAGCACGCCCGCGACGTCGGCGTTGGTCAGGCCGCCGCCGCTGAAGATCTGCAGCAGCGAACGCTCGGTGGTGATCCGATTGACGGTGTCGCGCGCCTCCTGGACCGTACCCATCAGCTTCAGCGCGGCGGTACGGGGAATCTCGACGACGACGCAGTCCTCGGCAGCGCGGATCGTCGCCCCGCGACGGCGGCCGGAGATCAGGCCGACTTCTCCGAAAATCGATCCGGTCGGAATGGTGACGGTTATGGCGGGGTTCTTGGGGTTGATCTCCACCTTTACCGAGCCGGCGGCGACACCGAACAGTGACGAGCCGATGGCGTTCCGCTCGAAAATCACGGAATTCGCCGGATAGGCGCGGACCTCGGAGTCGAGCAGGAACTCGCGCATCTGAAGCGGCGACAATCCATGGAGAATCTCAACCTTCTCGCGCAGGAACTCTAGCCACCATGACACGCCATGGCCGCCGGGCAGGCCGACCAGCTTCTTGGCCAGGAGAGGCTCATCGACAGGCTCGAGCGTCAGGTTGCCGTTGATGAATTCGACGACGTCGTGCCCCTGGTTCATGCAGTGCTTGATCAGGGGGTAGCCGGCCAGGGCGCCGATCACGAAAACGCCGGCCGCGGTCGATTCGAAAGTCGGGGAGAGCTTGGGAAAGGCGTCGCGAGAGTCGCTGGAGAACTCGACCCCCAGCGATTCGACGAATTTGCGCGGCGGCGACGACCCCAGGCGGGCGATGATCCGATCACACTTCAGGCGCGTCTCGCCGTCCGGAATGGCGAGGGTGATAAATCCGTCCTCGACCTTGGCCGGTTGGGCTTCGAGGAAAAGGGACACCCGGCCGGCGTCACGCGCCGCCAACAGGTTCTTGACGTTGGCGTCCTTGGCCTTGCTCAAATCGGCCGAGCGATTGGTGATGCTGACGACATTGGCCTGGGCCGGGTCGGCCGCCAGCCCCAGGGCGTTCTCGATGCCGGCGTCCCCGGCGCCGATGACGAAGATATGCTCGTCGATGTAGGCCGCCGGATCAGCGAGCTGGTATTGCACATGGCCCAGATCGCCACCCGGGCAGCGCATGGTGTTGGGGTTTCCCTGGGTGCCGATGGCCAGGATGATGGCCTCGGCCTGGACCTTGTCGCCGTTGGTCAGGGTGATCGAGAAGTCGCCCTTCTCGCCCGTGACCGCCTTGACCTCCGCATTGTACCGGACATTGACCTTATGGTCCGAAATGCCCTTGTTCCAGCTCTCGAGAATGGTCTCGCGGTAGCCGGCTTCGAAGTCGAGGTCGGCGCGCAGCAGCAGCTGGGCTGGCGTCGCCATGACGTACTTGCCGCGCTGGTATGAAAAAATGGTGTCGGACAGGTGGTCGGTTTTTTCGAGAAGGATGTGGCTTACGCCGAGTTTGGCCGCGTGGGACGCGGCGCTCAGCCCAGCAGGACCCGAGCCGACAATCGCGATGCGGTACTTATCAGCCATGACCACCCCCGCCCCCCGTAGCGTGAGCTCGCGCCCGCGTCACGGCACTGTCCCCGAACCCCCTGGCCCTCCGCCAGACTTTTACGCTTCGGGTTCCAACATTACACCGTTAAACTATGCATACCAGAGTATGGGGTAATTACGCATCATGACAGCCGAAATCGGGCAATTCGCCTTGATTCTCGCCCTCGTCCTTGCGGGGGTTCAGACCCTCGTTCCGTTGTTCGGCGCCTGGCGATCCGACCCCGTTCTGATGGGGGTCGGGCGGTCCGCGGCGCTGCTGCAGTTGCTGTTCGTGGTGACGGCCTTCGTCGCCCTGGCGCTTTGCTATGCGTTCAACGACTTCTCCGTTTCCCTTGTGGCGCAACACAGCAATCGCTCCCAGCCGCTGATCTATCGAATCGGCGCGACCTGGGGCAGTCATGAGGGCTCGATGCTGCTGTGGGTGCTGATCGTGGCTTTGTATGGGGCCGCCGTCGCGCTGTTCGGCGGCACGTTGCGCGAGACGCTCCAGGCGCGGGTGCTGGCCATTCAGGGGCTGATCGGCGTGGCCTTCCTCGGCTTCCTGCTGTTCACCTCCAACCCCTTCCTGCGCCTCTTCCCAATCCCGATGGACGGGGCGGAGCTCAATCCGGTGCTGCAGGACCCCGGTCTCGTCTTCCATCCGCCGGTCCTCTACACGGGCTATGTCGGCTTCTCGATCGCCTTCTCCTTCGGCGTGGCCGCACTGATCGAAGGCCGGGTCGACGCGAGTTGGGCCCGCTGGGTCCGGCCTTGGGTGCTGGTGGCCTGGATCTTCCTGACCATCGGGATCGCCATGGGCAG
>CAIQDO010000240.1 GCA_903870555.1 uncultured Caulobacteraceae bacterium | reverse complement strand
GGTCGCCAGCTGCGGGGGGTCGGCGTGCCATGGCCGCCAGGTGGCCACTCCGCCGGACATTCGTCACGACGAAATCAAGATCTGGCAGGAGCCCAACAGCCCGGCCGGCGCTCACAGCCGCGCCTGGCGGGTGCTCACCGAACCCCGGGCTCAGGCTATCGCCACGCGGCTCGGGCTGGGCAAGGCGCAGGACGCACCCGCGTGCCTGGGCTGCCACGCCGACCGTCGAGGTCCGCACGACCCTCAAAGCCTGTTTCAACTGTCCGACGGCGTCGGTTGCGAGGCCTGTCACGGCGGCTCCAGCCAGTGGCTGGCCAGCCACTACGCCATGGGCGTCGGTCATGCCGACAATGTCGCCAAGGGCATGACGCCGCTCGAAGACCCCAAGGCCAGGGCCGCGGTTTGCCTCGACTGCCATTTCGGCGGCGGCGCGCCCGGGCAGTTCGTCAGCCATCAGATCATGGCGGCGGGACACCCGCGGATCGCTTTCGAACTTGACCTCTTCAGCACATTGCAGAAGCACTATGATCTCGGCGCCAACTACGCTGGCCGTAAGGCGGTCGCGAGCGGCGTCAAGCTGTGGGCGGTCGGCCAGGCCATGGCGCTCGATCGGTCGCTCACCCTGTTCGCCGACGCGCGTCACGGCCAGGAAGGCGCATTCCCCGAGTTCTACTTCCTTGATTGTCATAGCTGCCATAGGGCGATCTCCGACGACCCCAAGGCGCGGCCAACCGCCGTCGCCAACCCTGGCCGAGCGATCCCGGTGGGAATGCCGCCCTATAACGACGAGAACATGATCATGCTTTCGGCGGCGGCCACGGTCACTTCGCCAAAGCAGGCGGCCGCCTTCGAGACGGCCTCCCACGCCTTCCATACGGCGCTGGCGACCGATCGCCAGTCGGCGGTGCGCGCGGCAGGGTCCCTCGCGGCCGCGTCCCGCGCCTTGGCCAACACCTTCGCCGGCCACGCCTTCAGTCGACAGGAGACCCTTGCAATTCTCCAGCAGGTCGTGGGCGACGCACAGTCGGCCCGCTACACCGACTATACGGGCAGCGCCCAGGCGGTCATGGCCATCGACACTCTGCTCAACGCCCTGGTCGCCGAAGGGCACGTCGACAGCGGCAAGGCCGCCACCCTTAGGCCGGACATCGACAAGGCCTACCGAGCGGTGAACGACCCCAACAGTTACCGGCCGGCGGAGTTCCGCGCCTCACTTGCCCGCATCGCCGCCGCCGTTGGGGCGCTGCGCTGATGTCGAGAGTGAATCCCGCCCTTGCGGTGCTGGCCAGCCTGTCGCTGGGACTGGCTGGCTGCGGCGGAGGAGGAGGGGGTTCGACCCCCGCGCCGGTCACGACCCCGACGACGACCGGCGTCTATACGGCGCCGGCGGCGGAATCGCTCAGCGTCGCCGATGTTCAGAAGGTGATCGCCCAGGCTGTCGCCGAGGCCCAGGCTCGCGGTACGCCCGCGGTGATCTCGGTCACCGACCGGGTCGGCAACGTCCTGGCGGTCTATTCGATGATCGGCGCGCCCGCGACGGTCACCATTCGGGGAAACGCGGGCCAGGCGCCGCTCGATTTGCAGGGGCATCAGGTTCCGACCACGCTGGCGGCCATCGCCAAGGCCATAACCGGCGCCTATCTGTCATCGGGCGGCAACGCCTTCTCCAGCCGCACCGCCAGCGAGATCGTTCAGGAGACGTTCCCGCCCCAACCGGCCACCGTCGGCCTCGGCAGCGGCCCTCTGTTCGGCGTGCAGTTCAGTCAGCTCCCCTGTTCCGACCTCGCCTACCCCGCGCTGGTGTCGGGCAAGCCGATCGGACCCAAGCCCTCGCCGCTTGGCCTTTCGGCCGACCCGGGCGGTTTCCCGCTCTATAAGAACGGCGTGGTCGTTGGCGGCGTCGGGGTGAAGGCCACAACCGACTATGGCCTTGATCCGGACGTGACGGCCAACAATCCCGCGCAGGTCAGCGAAGAGGCCATCGCCCTGGCCGGTACGGTTGGTTTCGACGCCCCGGCCGGCATTCGCGCCGACCAGATCACCGCGGGCGGCCAGTCGTTGATCTACACCGTGGCCACCACCGCCATCCTCAAATCGACTCCGGCCTCGGCGCCGGCTTTATCGTCTCTGTCGACGAGCGTGGGTTCGCTGGTATCGGTGCCGCTGTTCTTCGGCGGCGCGGTGGTCGCAGGCCAGGCCTACGGTACGGAAGCTTCCGGCGTACGGCCCGCCAAGGCCGCCGAGTTCAACAACCCCGACGCCTATGTGCTGAGCGACGGGTCGAGCAACAACCGCTACCCGGTGAAAGCCGGCACGGACTCCCCAGCCGGCGCATCGGCGCTGACGGCGACAGAGGTAAACTCCCTGCTGCAGAACGCCTTCAGCACCATGAGCAACGCCCGGGCGCAGATCCGCAATCCGCTCAACAGCCGCGCCCAGGTGACCATTTCGGTGGTCGACACCAATGGCGTCGCGCTCGGCGTCGTCCGCTCGCCCGACGCGCCGGTGTTCGGCATCGACGTGTCGCTGCAAAAGGCGAGGACGGCGAACTTCTTCTCGCATCCGTCCGCGGCTTCCGACCTGACCAACAACTCCGATCCCGGGACCGCGACCCCGTCACTGAGTCGCAAGGCCGATCTGGCCGCCTTCGTGACGGCGGTGCGCGGTTTCCTTGGGGTTCCGGCGGCTCTGACCGGCCAGACGGCCTTCTCGACACGATCGGTCGCCGGCCTTGCGCGCCCCCTCTTTCCCGATGGCCAGGTCAGCGGCCCATCCGGCCCGCTTTCGCGGCCGACCGCCCAATGGAGCCCGTTCGCCACCGGTGTCCAGACGGCCCTGGTGGACACCAACCTGCTCAACGCCGTTGCGGCGATCGAAGGGGTGGCCGGCGCGCCGGCCCCCGCGGCCCGGTGTGGCTATCTGCCCGATGCTGCCGCCGGCCAGAACCGCATGCAGAACGGCGCTCAGATCTTCGCCGGCGGCGAGCCGATCTACCGCAACGGGATCCTCGTCGGCGCCATCGGCGTTTCCGGCGACGGCACCAGTCAGGACGATATGATCGGCTTCCTGGGCATCGACGGCGCCCATTCCGCCGTCGGTTCGGTAGGCAATGCGCCATCGGCGATTCGCGCGGACCAGCTGCTGATCAACCAGGGCGGCGGGACAAATCGGGTCCTCTATGTCCAATGCCCGGTCTCGCCGTTCCTGAACTCAAGCGTCCAAGACGCCTGCGCGGGCAAGTAGGGATGCATCGGTCGGTTCACCTTCTGCTGGCCGGCGCGGTTCTGGCGCCCGGTCTCGCGGCGGCCGCCGAACCCGCGACGCCGCCGGTCAATCCAGCCGTGCCGGTGCTTGGGTCGGCGCCTGCGCCACGCGATCCTGACCTGATCGACGGCCGTCAGCGTCCCGGGCTCCAGCCGGTCTATCCCGACACCATCACCCAGACCAATCCGGGCGCCGTCGAGGCGCCGCCGCCTAGCGCCTTCCCCACCGACCACATCGGCATACCGGATCGTTGGCGCCTGGCCGCGACCCTTGGTCTTGTGAAACCGAACCGGTTCGACCCCTACAACCAGAACACGCTCAAGGGCGACAGGCCCCTGAAGGGCACGACCGACTGGTTTCTGGTGCTGAACGGCGTGTCGGACACCGTGGTCGAACCGCAGTCCGTGCCCAGCGGGATCACGCCTCAAAGCACTGAACGGCCAGGCGCCACGGACTCGTTTGGCCGCTCAGCCAGCATCGGCATCTCGCAAACCTTCATCGCCGGCCTGTCGCTGATCAAGGGTGGCTCGACCGCGTTCAAGACGCCCGACTTCCAATTCACCATGTCGGTGGCCTTCAACTACAACTTTGCCACCGCGCCCGAGCGGCGCATCCTGAACGTCAACCCGACCTATGGACTGACCCGAAGCGACGGGTTCATTGGGCTTCAGGAATTCTTCGTCGAGAAACATCTGCGCAATGTGTCGGACCGGTACGATTTCGATGCGGTACGCGTGGGCATCCAACCTTTCACTACCGATTTTCGCGGCTTCCTGTTCCAGGACAATCCGCTTGGCATCCGGTTCTTCGGCGACCGGGACGGCAACCGGTTTCAGTATAATCTGGCCTTCTTCGAGCGGATCAACAAGGACACCAACTCAGGCCTGAACGACCTGACCGTGCCGCTGCGCAAGGACTACGTCGGCGTCGCCAATGTCTATCGCCAAGATTTTCCGATTCCTGGCGTTACATCGCAGCTTACCGCGATCTACAATGGCAATCGTGAAGGCGATGATGTCGCCTTTAACAAGAATGGTTTCCCGGTTATCCCGGCGCTGCTGGCCAATGACCGGGCTCGCAACTACGATGTGGTCTATCTGGGCTATAACACAGACGGGCACTATGGTCGGTTCAATCTGACTGGATCCGGTTATCTGGCTCTCGGTCAAGACCGCAACAATATCTTCACCGGCAGGCCCGCGGATATTCGCGCCTGGTTCGCGGCCGTCGAACCGAGCTACGATTTCGACTGGGTGCGGGTGCGGCTTTCGGGCCTCTACGCCTCGGGCAATCACGATCCGAAGGGCAATACGGAAACCGGATTCGATTCCATCCTGGAGAATCCGCAGTTCGCCGGAGCCGACACCAGCTACTACGTTCGCCAGGGTGTGCCTTTCGTCGGTGGCGGGGCTGTCGCCCTCCACGGACCGAATTCCATCCTGCTGGATCTGCGCTCGTCGAAAGACGAAGGTCAGTCGAACTTCAACAATCCGGGCACCGCCCTGATTGGGGCTGGGGCCGACTTCGATGTCCTGCCGACCCTTAGGGTCACCACAAACATCAATCACATCTGGTTTGCCGACACCGCCGTGATCCAGGCATTGCGCCAGCAGGGCTCGATCTCCAACGACATGGGCTGGGACTATTCGCTGTCCACCATCTGGCGCCCGCGGATGACCCAGAATGTGATCTTCCGCCTGTCGGGCGCGGTATTCTCGCCGGGCGCCGGTTTCAACAGTTTGCTGACCACGGCCGGCCATGACTCGGTGTTCTATTCCATCCTCTTCAACACCGTTCTGACCTTCTGAGGGGGCGGGGGCTCAATCGCGTGACTAAGACTTGGGCAACTTGGGTTTTGGCGTTTGTGGCGCTGGCGTTCGCGGCGCCCCTGGCGGTGTCGGCGAGCGATGCCGAAAAGCCGGTCCCGCGTCACTACGTCGTCGCGCCGCCGGCCGCGAAGGGTGAGACGCCCGAGCAGGGCGAGGCGCGCAGCGCGGGCTGCAAGAGCTGCCACACTTCGTCCGACACCTGGACGATGCACAAGTCGAAGGCGGTGGTGCTGGGTTGTGTCGATTGTCACGGCGGCGACGCGTCGGTGACGGCGCCGTCGGGTCTGGCCAGGACCGATGCGAAGTACGCCCGCCTTCGTGACGCCGCCCATGTGCTGCCCCGCTATCCGCGCGCCTGGAACTTCCCGCACTCGGCAAAGCCGAAAGAGAGCTACACCCTGCTGAACCGCGAGGCGCCGGAGTTCGTTCGCTTCGTCAATCCATCGGACTATCGGGTGGCGCGTCAATCCTGCGGCGCCTGTCACATGGCCCAGATTCAGGCCAGCGAGCGGTCGATCATGTCGACCGGCGCCATGCTGTGGGGTGGCGCGTCCTACAACAACGGCATCCTGCCCTATAAGCACTATGTGTTGGGCGAGGCCTACACGGGCACGGGCGTGGCGGCGATGGTCCAGTCTCCCGGTACGGCGCCTGGCGCCAAGCACGGTACGGTGACGCCCGAGCAGGCCAAGCGCGGCGCCCTGGCCGCGCTCTATCCGCTGCCGACCTGGCAGGTCGACCCTCCGGGCGACAACTTCCGGGTGTTCGAGCGTGGCGGGCGCACTATCGGCACCCAGTTCCCGGAACTGGGCCTGCCCAATTCCAGCGGCGAGATTCAGAAGCTGGAAGAGCCCGGCCGGCCCGACATCCGGCAGTCCAACCGCGGCCTGGCGACGGGTCTGCGCGTCGCCATTCCGGTGCTGAACGTTCATAAGACCCGCCTGAACGACCCGTTCCTGTGGTTCATGGGCACCAACGACCAGCCCGGCGATTATCGCGCCTCCGGCTGCGCCGCCTGCCACGTTGTCTACGCCAACGATCGCCAGCCCCAACATAGCCTGACCTACGCCCAGTACGGCCGCGACGGTCAGAGCGTCAGTCTCGACCCCACCATCGACAAGAGCGAATCCGGCCACCCGCTGCGCCACGAGTTCACCCGCTCGATTCCGAGCTCGCAATGCATGAACTGCCACATGCACCAGCCGAACGTGTTCGTGAACAGCTACTACGGCTACACCATGTGGGACTATGAGTCCGACGCGCCCTTCATGTGGCCGGAGAAGCAGAAGTACCCGACCGCCGCCGAACTTCGGAAGGTGCTGGACCGCAACCCCGAAGGCGCCTCGCCGCGCGGCAAGTGGGCCGACCTCGACTTCCTGCGCAACGTCTTCGACCTGAACGCCAAGTTCAAGGACACCCAGCTTGCCGACTACCACGGCCACGGCTGGAACTTCCGCGCCGCCTTCAAGCGCGACCGCGACGGAAATTTGCTGGACGCCAAGGGCTCCATCGTCGCCAATGACGATCCCGAGAAGTGGCGCCGCAAAGGCGAACCGGAGTTCACGCCCGCCGGCGTCAATCCCGGCAAGGCGGTTCATCTGATGGATATCCACGCCGAAAAGGGCCTTCAGTGCGCAGACTGCCACTTCGCCCAGGACAGCCACGGCAGCGGCTTGATCATCGGGGAGGTCGCCAACGCCATCGAGATCGGCTGCCGCGACTGTCATGGCACGGTGAACGCCTATCCGACGTTGAAGACCTCAGGCCCCGCCGCCGGTCCGCACGGCACCGACCTGTCACTGATCCGCAATCCGGACGGCCAGCGCCGCTTCGAGTGGGTCGAACGCGATGGACGCCAGGTGCTGATCCAGCGCTCGATCGTCGATCCGAAGCTGGAGTGGAAGGTGTCTCTTGTGAAGGACTCGGTCGATCCGGCCAGTCCCGACTTCAACGCCAAGGCCGCTCGGGCCAAGACGATGTCGCGCCTGGATGGCGGCGACAAACCCTTCGCCTGGGGGCCTGGCGTCGCCGGCAAGAACTACGCCCACAAGGACAGCGAAATGGAGTGTTTCGCCTGTCACACCTCGTGGATGACCTCCTGCGCCGGCTGCCACCTGCCGATCGAGGCCAACTGGAAGACCGCTTCCCACAAATACGAGGGCGAGACGACCCGCAACTACGCCACCTACAATCCGCAGGTGGTGCGCGACGACGCCTTCCAGCTTGGCCGGCACATGACCACCAAGGGCAATATGATCGCCCCGGTGCGATCGTCCTCGGCGTTGGTTCTGTCCTCGACCAACATCAATCGTGACCGGATCTACATCCAGCAACCGCCGATCTCAGCCGCCGGCTATTCCAGCCAGGCCTTCGCCCCGCATTTCGCGCATACCGTGCGGACCACCGAGACCAAGACCTGCAGCGACTGCCACGTCTCGGCCGACAACGACAATAACGCCATCATGGCCCAGCTGATGTTGCTGGGGACCAATTTCATGAACTTCGTGGGCATGCATGCCTGGGTCGGCCTCGACCACGGCATCGAAGCTGTCCGCGTCACCGAATGGAATGAACCCCAGGCGGTGTTCGGCTCATACCTGCAGAAGTACGCCTATCCAGACTACTACAAGCTCCACGTCGAGCGGAACGGTCGGCAGCTGATCGACTGGGTGCGCGGCGCGCCCTTCGACAAGAAGCTGAACGGCGAGACCAGCGCCGCAGAGCAGATCACCAACCCCACCCACGTCACGGGCGGCCCCGCCCGCTGCATCCAGTTGCGCGGCGAATATGTCTATGTGGCCGAGGGCAAGGGCGGGTTCCGCGTCTATGACGTGGCCAGCATCGCCAATAAGGACATCTCCCAGAAGATCATCAGCGCCCCGTTCTCGCCGCTGGGCGACAACACCCACGTCGCCAGCCGCAACGCCACCTGCATGGCTCTTGCCACCGATCAGCCGATCGCGCCCGCGCGCAACGCCAACATTGTCAAGAACTTCCCGCAGAACGAAGAGCAGGCGATGCACCCGATCTACAGCTACGCCTTCGTCACCGATGCGGAGGAGGGGCTGATCCTGGTCAACATCGACACCCTGATCGACCGCGACCCGCGCAACAACTTCCTTCACCGGGCCCTGACCTGGAACCCGGGAGGCGTGCTTGACGGCGCCCGCCACATCACCCTCGGCGGTCACTTCGCCTATATCGCCGCCAAAGCCGGACTGGTGGTCGTCGACCTCAACGATCCGCTGAAGCCAAAGGTTGCCTCGGTCGTCGCCTTGCCGGACGTCCGTGCCTCGGCCCTGCAATTCCGCTATCTTTGGGTCACAGACGCTCGCGGTCTCGAAGTGCTCGACGTCACCCGTCTCGACAAGCCGCGCTATGTCGAAGGCGCCACCGTGCCCCTGGCCGATGCTCGCCGGGTCTATATCGCCCGCACCTACGCCTATGTCGCGGCCAAGGCCGAGGGGCTGGTGATCGTCAACGTCAAGCGGCCGGAGCACCCCGAGCTCTACCAGAAGGTCACTTTCGACGGGAAGCTGAACGACGCCGAGGACGTCACGGTCGGCTCTACCAACGCCTCGCTGTTCGCCTATGTCGCCGATGGCCGCAACGGCATGAAGGTGCTGCAACTGACCAGCCCGGCCAGCCAGCCCAACTTCTACGGCTTCTCACCGCCGCCCAAGCCCGAGTTGATCGCCTGGGCCAAGACGGCCTCGCCGGCTCTGGCCATGTCCAAGGGGCTTGATCGTGACCGGGCCGTCGACGAGTCGGGGCACCAGATCGCCATCTTCGGCCGGGTGGGATCGCGTCCCTTCACCCGCGAGGAAATGGAGCGTTTCTTCCTCGACTCCAACGGCAAGGTGTTCGGCGTGACCGACAACGTCTCGAGGGAGTCCTGGATGCCTGCGGCTCCGGTGCGGTCGGCCGTGCGATAGCCGGGAGGCCAGGCGGAGGAGCCGAGGTCAGGTCGCGTCGAACGGCTTGTCGTAGGTGATGGGATCAGGGAAATCGCCGGCCACGCAGTGGTGGGTGATCAGGGCGCCGCCTGTCCAGGTCAGCAGGGCGAAGCCGGGCGGCTCGCCGATCAGGATTTGCCGACCGTCCGCCACCCGGCGGTCCACTGGCGTCAGGTTCAGGGTCAGCTGGAGCGATGTCGCCGCCGAGACCGACACCACCTTGCCGGCGAACATTCCCTGGAAGGCGCGGTGCACATGGCCGCAGATCACCGCGCAGACCTGCTCGCGGTGGGCCAGAACGGCTTCCAATCTGAGGATCCAGTCGGCGGCCGGATCCGGGTCCATCCACTGAATTCCCGATGGGATCGGCGGATGATGTATCACCACCACGGTCGGCCGGTCGGGAGCCGCGTCGAGCGTTTCGGCGAGCCAGGCGGCCCGCGCCTCGCAGAAGGCGCCCTCGTCGCCGTTCTCGTCCAGAGAATCGCAGACGACCAGCCGCAGGTTCCCGACATCGACGGCGTATTGCACGAAGCCATTGGGGTCCGGCAGGGCGTGGGCGCCGGCGAAGGTGTCGAGAAACGCTTGCCGTCGGTCGTGATTGCCTACCGTAAGGTGCAGGGGAATTTCCGACCGGGCGAGGATCTCCGCCAGCGCCACATATTCTTCAGGAGCGCCGACATCCGTGAGATCGCCGGAAGCGACGATCGCCGCCGGCCTGGGATGAAGGCCGTGGATCGCCTTCAAAACCGACTCCAGCCGGGTTGCGTTGCGGTGGCGGTTTTCCGGGTCCCGGTCGGTGGTGATGTGCAGATCGGTGATCTGGGCGATGGTCAGCACAGATGCGTCCTTCCCATCACCACTGATCCGACCGCCCATACACCAAGTTCCAACAAGCGCAACTGGATGAGCCCTTTTCGGACCCCAGATCGTTTTCAGTCCAGACGGCGGCCGATGTCGATCGCGGCGATCGCCGCCTTGGCTGGCGCTCGCGGCGGATGCGGCGTCGCCATGCCCGGCGCATGGTAGCTGTGGCACGCCTTGCATTCGGCCGAGGCCGCGGTGGCGATCTTCTCCTTCGCCTTGCCGTGGCATGACGCGCACTCGGCGATACGGGGCAGCAACAGATCGCTTGAGCCCGCCGCGTCCGGCGCCGCATGGCAGCGCTCGCAGGTCGCCTTGCCGGCCGCGTCCTGTTTGTGCTCGGTCACCCCGTGGTTGAAGTCGCCCCAGGGCAGGTAGCGAACCGTCTGATTGATCGGCACGATCTTGTAGTCGAGCGACGACGGGTCAGCCGGGGCGATCGCCGCGTGACACTCGACGCAAAGTCCCTTGGGCGCGAACAGGGCCCGGATCTTGGCCGCGTCCGCCGGAGGCGCGCGTTCGTCGCCGTGGCCGGAGAAGATCCGGCCAAGCTGCGCCAGGAAGCCCGGCGGTTTGCGTGCGGCGTCGCCGGTCGATCCCAGGTAGCCACCGGCCTGAAGGGTGGCGACCACCTTGTCAGCGTGGCCATGCGGCAGCAGCAGCGGTTTGCCGTCCGCGCCGCGGCCGTAGGCCAGGGAGTGGCAGGCGGCGCAATCCTTGGTCATCTCCACCGGCTGGAAGCCGCTCCCATCCCTGGTCGGCCGATGGCAGTCGGCGCAGGCGAGGGCCCCGCCGGCGAATTTCAGGCCCGCCGCCATCCGCGCCACGCCGCCGGTCGTCGACAGGTGTGACTTGTGCGAGAAAACCAGGCCGCTGTAGTCGCTGGGGTGCTCGACCAGCGAAATGCGGGTCAGCCTGGGCTGCGATCCGGCCATGGGCGTCCGGGCGGTCAGGGGGCGGAACTCGGGATGGTGGCGCCAGTCTGGCGTGTCGCGCAGCGGCGTCGCCCCCAGGCTTTCACGGAGCTTGGCGTGGCAACCGGCGCAACTGTTCGTCGTCCGCAGCACCGGCACGGCGCGCGGTCGCGGCGGCGCCGGGACCCCGGCGGCGGTTTTCACCGGCGCATCGGCAAGATGTTCGAGATGGCAGCTGGCGCAGCGATCGTTGGGGTGCCCGAATGTCCGACTGAACACCGCCTTGATCTTGCCGACGACATCGGCGGGCGGGGGCGCGGCGCGGCCGAGCCGGTCATGGTCCGCATGGTCCATGACGAGGGCGACCTTTTCCGGACCTCCCCAGCCGTGTTCGGTCTCGGCGACGCGGGCGGCAACGCCGCGATCCTTGGACGCCTGGTGACAGGCCAAACAGGTCTCGTCGCGTACCGACACGAAGGCCTTCACATGGCAGGCTTGGCAATTCTTGGACAAGAACGCGTGCGATCTCGACAGCGGGCCCGTCGACCATTGCTGGTCGGCGTGGATGTGCCGATTGCTGTGCGTCGCGAAGGTCGTGATCGGCAGGATCAGGCACAACGCCAAGCCCAGGGCGACCAGGGTCCAGGCGAAGGGGCGCTTGCTGAAACCGGATCCGGCCAGGCTGAAGATGCGGTTCTCATTGACCGCCGCGGCTTCCTCGGGCGCGGACTCCAGACGCGTGACATCGACGAGGACGTCGCCCTCCGGGCTAAGGCCCAGGGTCAGCATGTGGCTTCCGAAGATCAGCTTCGGTGTCGGTGCGAGGCTGAGGTTGGCGGTGGTGGTGAAGCGCCCGTCGGCGTCAAAAGGCTCCGTGCCGATCGAGGCGACGGAAACCTGTCCCGGGCCTGTCTGGCGGAGCGTCGCATGGCGCAGGCTGACGGCGAGATCGGGTAGGCGGATCTCGCAATCGCCGCCGCGGCCGATGGTCAGTTCCTGGACGTCGAACACCTGCGGCCGGTGGACGATGTCCTCGCCGGCCGCGCTGCGCGTAATGGATCGAACGGCGAAGGTCACTAGCGCCTCACCAGTAAAAGAAGACGCTGACGATGTGCGCCGTCAGCGCCGCCAGAAGGGCGAAGGTCACGGGGACATGCACGTACAGCCAGATTTCGAGGATCGTGCGAATTCGAATATGCCGTCGCGCCTGAGCCAGGTTCTCCTGTTTGCGCGCGAGCAGGGCGTCGATCTGGTCGAGGGCGGCGTTGACCGCCTGTGGGCGCGATCGCCGGACGCGGGCGAGGCCTTCGACCGCTCGTCGGGTTCGGCAGTTCCCGTACCATCCGGTCAGCCTGTTCCACAGCGTGCCGCCGATGCTGGTCTG
>CAIQDO010000239.1 GCA_903870555.1 uncultured Caulobacteraceae bacterium | reverse complement strand
GTCGCGGAGGCGGATTTCGCCGCGATGCTGGTCGACGCGCCAAATTGATCACGATCCATCCCACGGCCCTCATCCACCCGGCGGCGCGTCTTGGTGAAGACGTCAGCGTTGGCCCTTACAGTATCGTCGGCCCCGATGTTCGTCTGGGCGCGGGGGTTCGGGTGGCCGCTCATGTGGTGATCGAAGGGCACACGGAAATAGGCGACGGCTGTGTCATCCACTCTTTCGCCGCCTTGGGTGGGCCTCCGCAGCATGCCGGTCACAAGGGCGAGCCGACCCGTCTGACGGTGGGACCACGCAATGTCATTCGTGAGCACGTGACAATGCACTGTGGGACAGTCATGGGACGCGGCGTAACGACCGTGGGCGCCGATGGCCTTTTTATGGTCGGCGTCCATATCGCTCACGACTGTCTGGTCGGTGATCACGTTACCTTGGTCAACAACGCGACGCTCGGCGGCCATGTACGCGTTGAGGACTACGTCATCATGGGAGGTCTGTCAGCCGCGCACCAATATATCCGCATTGGTCGCCATGCTTTCGTTGGCGGCATGGCCGGTGTCAATCACGACGTCATTCCCTATGGCAACGTCTGGGGTAATCACGCCCACCTCGAAGGTCTGAATCTCGTCGGGCTTAAACGTCGAGGCTTTTCGCGCGAGACCATCAACACCCTTCGCGCCGCCTACCGTCTCCTGTTCGCCGAGGAGGGCACCTTCCAGGAACGACTTGAGGACACGGCCAGCGCCTATGTCGGATCGCCGGAAGTTACCGAAATCATCGATTTCATCCGCGCCGATTCCAGCCGCCCTCTGACAACACCAAAGCGAGAGATCTGACCTCATCATGCTGAAGCTCGGCCTGATCGCCGGCGGCGGCGTCCTTCCGATCAGTCTCGCGGAACATTGTCGCGCCATCGGCCGTCCGCTATTCATCATCAGGCTGAAGGGCTTCGCGGACCCCCAATTGGCGATGTTCGAAAGCATCGAATGTGGCATTGCCGAGTTGGGCAAGGGCATTTCGGCGCTTCGCCGGACCGGGTGCGAAGCCATATGTCTCGCCGGCAAGGTCGACCGACCCGAATTCCGCGACCTAAAGCCCGACCTCAGGGGACTGGCGGCCGTACCGGGCGCCATCGCGGCGGCGCGTAATGGTGACGACGCTCTCCTCACCTTTCTGGTCTGTGAATTCGAGAAGGAGGGTTTTGCCGTCGAGGGTGCACATCAGGTTATGAGCCGGCTCATCCTGCCGCTCGGGGCCCTGGGTCGGCACGCGCCAGATTCGCAGGCCCTGGCCGATATTGGTCGAGCGATGCTGGCCGCCCGAGCCATCGGCGCACTTGATATCGGGCAGGGGGCGGTCGCCTGCCAAGGCCTGATCCTTGCGCTGGAAGCGCAGGAAGGAACCGACGCCATGCTTCGGCGAATCCGCGATCTGCCCGCAGCCGTTCGGGGAGAGCCTGGCCATCCAAAGGGGGTGCTCGCCAAAGCCTGCAAACCCGGACAGGAACTGCGCGTCGACCTGCCCACGATCGGTCCCGAAACGGTGCGCCTCGCGGCGGGCGCCCATCTGCTGGGCTTGGCGGGAGAGGTCGGGAGAATCCTGGTCGTTGATCGCGAGGAAACCGTTCGGTTGGCGGACGAAGCCGGGCTGTTTGTCGTCGGCGTGGCTTGATGGCCGAATGCACCAGCGATGATCGGGCGGCCGGCGCCACGCTTTGCATCATGTTGGTCGCGGTCGAGCCCTCCGGCGATGTGCTCGGGGCCGCCCTCGCGGGCGCCATTCGGGAACGTCTCGGTGACTCCGTCCGCTTTGTCGGCGTCGGCGGCCCGCTCATGGCCGCGCAGGGCATAGTCAGCCCTTTCGATCCCGCCTCGCTGGCTGTCGTTGGCGTATTCAACGCCCTGGCCGCCTACCCCGAGGTGCTTAGGCGCGCGGATGAGGCGGCTGAACTGGCTGGATGCGAACGTCCTGATCTGGCGGTGCTGATCGATGCCTGGGGATTCAATCTTCGCGTGGCCGGGCGGTTGCGTAAGGTTGATCCGAGCCTGCCCATCGTAAAATATGTCGCGCCACAGGTGTGGGCGACCCGGCCAGGCCGGGCCCGGACCCTGGCTAGGGCCGTTGACGGCCTGCTCACCATCCACAGCTTCGACGCGCCCTACTTCGAACGCGAAGGCTTGCCGACGCGTTTCGTGGGAAATCCAGCTTTGAACCGGGATTTTTCCCGCGCGGACGGCGGTCGCCTGCGAGCCAGGATCGGCGCCAAACCGGATGAGCGGCTGCTGCTGCTGCTGCCCGGCAGTCGGGCGGGCGAGGTTGACCGGCTGATGCCACGCTTCGCTGCCGCAGTCGACCGGCTGATGGCGAGTCGCCCCGGCCTTCATCTTGTGCTACCCGCGGCCGACAGCGTGGCCGACCGCATTGCAGGTCACATTGCGAAATGGCGGCACAGACCTGTCGTGCTGAAAGGTGAGACGGATCGCTGGGACGCCATGGTGGCCGCAACGGCCGCCCTGGCGTGCAGTGGCACGGTGACCACGGAACTGGCGCTTGCGGGATGTCCGATGGTTGTCGCCTATCGGCTCGGACCCCTGACGGGTGTCATCGCTAGGGCGCTGATTCGGACGCCTTTCATCACCCTTTTCAATGTCGCGGCCGGCGGTTTTGTCGCGCCCGAAAGAGTACAGGAAGCCTGCACCGGCGGGATTCTGGCCAACGATATCGGTCTGCTTCTTGATGATGAGACAGCGCGACAAGCCCAGGCGAACCGGCAAAGCGCCGCCCTGGCGATCATGAGAGGCGGAATTGCCGACCCAATCGGGGCGGCCGCGGACGCCGTCGCCGAATGGCTGCGGCGTCCGCCTGAGTCGAGCTGAGCGTCAGCCGCGGGCTTCGATCGCCGTATAGTCGCGGGCGAGGGGGCCCGTGTAGAGTTGGCGCGGGCGGCCGATCTTGCGCTGAGGATCCTCGAACATTTCCTTCCATTGGCTGATCCAGCCGACGGTACGGGCGAGGGCAAACAGAACCGTGAACATGGTCATAGGGAAGCCCATGGCCTTCAGAGTAATGCCAGAATAGAAATCAACATTTGGAAACAGCTTGCGATCGACGAAATAAGGATCATTCAGTGCGATTTTTTCAAGTTCCATCGCGACTTTCAGCAAAGGATCGTTTGGGTTGCCGACCTCCGCCAGAACTTCGTGACAAGTCTTCTGCATCACGGTCGCTCGAGGGTCGTAGTTCTTGTAGACCCGGTGCCCAAAGCCCATCAGGCGATATTTCCGATCCTTGACGCCTTGGATATATTCCGGGATGCGATCAACCGTGCCGATTTCATGCAGCATCATGAGCGCCTCTTCGTTGGCGCCGCCATGGCTGGGGCCCCAAAGGCAGGCGATGCCCGCGGCAATGCAGGCAAACGGATTGGCCCCGGAGGAACCGGCCAGGCGGACCGTCGACGTCGAGGCGTTTTGTTCGTGGTCCGCGTGAAGGATGAAGATGCGGTCCATCGCCCGGGTCAGCACAGGGTTCGGCTTCCAATCCTCGGCCGGCACGGCGAAGGCCATCCGCAGGAAGTTCTCGGCGTAACTGAGATCGTTGCGCGGGCTGACGAAAGGTTGGCCGACTGAATATTTGTAGGCCCGGGCCGCGATGGTCGGCATCTTGGCGATCAGGCGGTGCGCCGAGATCTTGCGCTGTTCGGGATCATCAACGTTGATGCTGTCGTGATAGAACGCCGACAGGGCGCCAACCGCGCCCGTCATGATCGCCATCGGGTGAGCGTCCGACCGGAAGCCGCCGAAGAAACGGTCGAACTGGTTGTGAATCATCGTGTGGTGGGTGATCGTCGCTTCGAAGTCGCCATACTGGCCCGCCGTCGGTAACTCGCCGTTCAGCAAAAGATAGCAAACCTCTAGAAACGTGGAGCTCTCTGCAAGTTGTTGGATCGGGTAGCCGCGGTGCAAGAGTATGCCCGCGTCGCCGTCGATATAAGTGATCTTGCTCTCACAGCTGGCGGTGGAGGTAAAGCCAGGATCGAAGGTAAAGACATCGGCTTCGCCATAGAGCTTGCGCACATCGACCACGTCGGGACCCGTGGTGCCTTTTATAAGTCCCAGGCCGTAACTTTTATCTCCGATAGTCAATGTCGCGTGGTCGGCCATGCCCAAACTCCTCTTTCTGACGCTCGCAGGTGCGATACAACCGCTGATAGCCTCTTATAGCGGGTCATTCCACGCGCGAAAGGGCGTCGTCCATACGGCCAAGACTCTCGTCGCGTCCGAGCGCGGAAAGTGCGCCGGCCAGGTCGGGCGCCGGCAGTCCGCCAGAGAGAACCGCCCGAAGCGCCGGACCGAACTTGCCCATCCCGACGCCCTCGGATTCGGCGAACGCGCGCAAGGCGACCGTCAGCGAGGGCGGCGTCCAAATGGTTTCGTCCGCAAGCCGCGTCGCCAAGCGAAGGAGGCGTTCGCGCGTTTCCGGAGCGAGGAGCGACACCGACTTGTCGTTCAGCACGATAGGGCGTTCGGCCACGGCGAACCTGCAGAGGTCGCGCAATTCAAGCACGGTCTTGGCGCCTTCCTTGACGAACGGGATGACGGCGATGAGGCGGTCCCGCACGCCTTCAGCGATCACGTCGCCTTCGCGCGCCATCGCGTCGATCACGAGGTCGGCAAGTCTGCCGTCGTCGGCCAGGCGGATGTAGTGATTGTTGACGTGGGCGATTTTGGCCCAGTCGAGGCGCGCGGGCGCCTTGACCACATCCTTGACGTCGAACCACGCGATGGCCTGTTCGTCCGAAAACAACTCGTCGTCGCCATGACCCCATCCGAGCCGCGCGAGATAGTTGCGCATCGCCTCCGGCAGGTAGCCCATGTCGGCGAACTCTCCGACCGCCTGGGCTCCGTGGCGCTTGGAGAGCTTTGCGCCATCCGGGCCGTGGATCAGCGGCAGGTGGCCGAACGCCGGCAGCTCCCAATCCATTGCCTGGTAGATGAGTGTCTGACGGGCAGCGTTGTTGAGGTGGTCATCGCCGCGGATGACGTGGGTAATGCCCATGTCGTGGTCATCGACAACGACGGCGAGATTATAGGTTGGCGCGCCATCCGATCGCAGCAGCACCAAGTCGTCCAGATCCCGGTTCTGAAAAAGCACGGGCCCCTTGACCAGATCATTCACCAAGGTCTCGCCTTCGATAGGCCCCTTGAACCGCACGACATGGGGCAGATTCACGCCCGAGGGCGCGGCCTGGTCGCGCCAGGGCGAACGGATGGCGCGCCCCGCCGCCCGCGCGATTTCCCGCTCCGCCGCCAATTCCTCGACGGTCATCCAGCATCGATAGGCTCGGCCGCGCAAAAGCAGCTCATCCACCACCTCGCGGTGTCGTTCGGCCTGCGCGTATTGAAAGACGGCCGGCGCGTCGGCCTCGAGCCCAAGCCAAGCCAGCCCGTCGAGGATAACTTGCACCGCCGATTCGGTTGAACGCTCCCGATCGGTGTCTTCAATTCGCAACAGAAAGCGACCACCTGTGTGCTTTGCATAAAGCCAGTTGAACAGAGCCGTGCGGGCTGTGCCTATATGCATCGAGCCGGTCGGCGACGGGGCGATGCGGGTAACGATGGGACGTTCGGAAACGGACATTACAGTTCCGGCTGAAGGGAAGATGGACCCCACGCCAACTGACGGCGCCAGGTGGCCTTGGGCATGGCCGATACCTACCATGCGCCGGCCGAAGCTTCCTAGTCCGGGCGAGGTGCGGACTTTCCTTCGTGCTGAAATGTCCGCGCAGCGGGAAAGGATCGCCTTGTGGGCGCCGGTGGCGTTCGGCCTCGGCGCGGCCGCCTATCTTGGGCTCAAGATCGAACCTTCACTCTGGGCTGCCCTGGCCTGTGGCGGAGCGGGCCTGGCCATCCTGGTCATGGGCTTCCTCACCCGTCGCAATCTCGCCGTCCGGGTAACCAGCCAAATCGTTGCCCTGGCTTGCGCGGGTTTCCTGATTGCAAAGTTGCACTCGGACCGTATGGCGGCGCCGATTGCCCCCGCCGTCGCCGGTGTGGTGACGGTCGAGGGTTGGGTGGTTGACGTCGACTCTCCCAGTCAGCGTGGGGAAAGGCTGCTGATCGCCCCAGCGCATGTCTCGGGCCTCTCTCCCTCAGACACCCCCACACGCATCCGTATTGTCATTGCCGCCCCAGGGGGGCCTGAAGGCGCGCCACCGCCAGGGGTGGCGGTAAGGTTGTTGACGCTGCTTGATCCCCCGCCGGGGCCCGCGGCGCCGGGCGCGTATGATTTCGCGCGCGACGCCTGGTTCGAAGGCATCGGCGGCGTGGGTCTGGCGATGCGACAGCCGACCTTGGCCTACCTCCCCGTGCCGCCCTGGCGATTGCGCCTTGAGATGGCGGTCAATGGGCTTCGATGGCGGGTTGCGACCACGCTAGCCCACGACATTCAGGCGGTGCTGGGAGAGAATGATGGAGGGGCCGCCGGCTTGGCGGTGGCGGTGACGACCAGCCACCAGGACTGGCTGGCCTCGGAACACCGGGAAGATCTGCGCGGCTCTGGCCTTGCCCATATGCTGGCGATCGCCGGCCTGCACACCGCCGCCTTAAGTGGTTTCGCCTTCTTCGCCTTTCGCCTGGGCATCGCGGCCTGGCCCTGGCTAGCCCTGCGCATCCCAGGGAAAAAAGTCGCGGCGGTCGCCGCCCTGGCTGTGGTGGGTTTCTATCTAGTGCTGTCCGGCGCCCACCCGCCGGCGCGCCGCGCCGCCATAACGGCCAGTGTCGCCTTTCTGGCCATTCTTGCCGATCGCCGGGCGATCAGCCTTCATTCCCTTTCGGTCGCGGCCCTGCTGATTCTGGTCATGGAACCGGAGGTCGTGGTGCAGCCGGGGTTCGAAATGTCATTCTGCGCCACGGCGTCGCTGGTCGCTTTGGCGGAGATATGGCGTCGGCCAAGGGCTCATTCCGAAACGACGGCCTGGCCCGTTCGTCTCCTGCGCACCGGCCGAGACTGGCTATTCGGGCTCGCGATCGTGAGTTTCGTTGCTGGGGCGGCCACCGGGCCCTTCACGATCCAGCACTTCAATCGCGTGGCGAACTATGGGGTCTTCGCCAATCTCACCGCCGACTTCGTCGCCAGCGCCGTGTTGATGCCGAGTCTGGCGGTTACGTTGCTTGCGCAGTTCGCCGGAGCGCCGCTGGACGTTGCTGCGCCGGTGCTCTGGGTCGCGGGTTCGGCGGCGAAACTGGTGATTTTCCTCGGTCATGTCTTCTCGACCGCTCCCGGCGCCGCGCTCAATCTGTCGAGCGCACCGGAGGTCGCGCTGGCGATCTCCTACCTCGGAATCATCTTTGCCTGTCTCTGGCAAGGACGCCTTCGCTGGATCGGGGTGCCGATGTCGGCGGCCGTAGCGCTCTGGCCCAGGCCGATGCCGCCCGCGGCCTGGTTGGCCGCCGATGGCGATGACGCCGCCGTGGTCGTGGCTGGCCAGGAAGTCGTGATGAAACCCGGTTCACGGCAGTACGCCACCGGCCTCTGGGCGCAACGGCGAGGGTTCGCCCTTCCAGACGACGCCGCGATCGCTCAGGCGGGGGTATTCGAATGCGATCGCAAAGGTTGTCTGCCGCTGGGCGCAACCCGGCCAGCGATGGCTGCCTCATGGACCCGAAAACCCCCTGCGGCGGATCGCTATGCGGCCATGTGCTCGGCGGCGGATATCATCATTCTCAGGAGTGCGGCCCCACCGGACCGGCCCTGCTCAGCCGGCCTCGTGCTTACGAGGCGCGATTTCCAGAGGCTCGGATCGGCGGAAGTGTTCCCTCAGGGCGCGGGCTGGAGGTTGGTCTGGTCCCAGCCCTTGCGCGGTCGCCGACCTTGGACGGGCGACGAAGGGCCGCCTACTGGTAGCGCCGAATGAGCCCGACGAGTTTGCCCTGAACCTGAACCTGATCCGGACCAAAAATGCGCGTTTCATAGGCCGGATTGGCGGCTTCAAGCGCAAGCGAGGCGCCCTTGCGGCGCAAACGCTTCAATGTCGCCTCTTCGCCCATAACAAGGGCGACGATGATCTCGCCGGAGTTGGCGGTGTTGACCTTGCGGATGATCGCATAGTCGCCATCAAGAATTCCCGCCTGAATCATCGAATCGCCCTCGACCTCAAGCACATAGTGTTCGCCGGCGCCGAGGATGGATTCGGGCACGTGCATGCGGTCCCGTTCATGTTGGATGGCCGCGATTGGCGTGCCTGCCGCTATCTTCCCCAGAACCGACAACTCGCGGGTTTCGTTCGCGGCGATCGGGGGGGCCTCGCGCGCCGCATCGACCACGACGGGACGGAATGACGTCCTCCCTGTCGGCGGCGCGGCGGTTGTCGCCTGTTGCGGAAGCTTGACCACTTCCAAGGCCCGAGCGCGATGAGCGAGGCGTCTCAGGAAGCCCCGCTCCTCTAGCGCGGTGATCAGGCGGTGGATGCCGGATTTGGAGGCAAGGTCCAGCGCGTCCTTCATCTCGTCGAACGATGGCGACACGCCGGTCTCCTTGATCCGCTCATGAATGAACATCAGCAGTTCGTGTTGTTTGCGTGTGAGCATCGTTGTCTCGCATCTCCCGGTCGCCGGGAACAAACCAAAAACAATGGTCGTGTTCTCTGGCTGTTCTCCGGTCTTGTCAAGCAGCGGCGCCGCGTTCAGGCGAGCAGGGTTCGCGTCGCCAACTCCACATTCGCCTGCCGCATCAAACTCTCCCCGACCAGCATGGCCTGGGCCCCCGCCCGCCCAAGTCGCGCGGCGTCTGCGGCTGTATGGATGCCACTTTCTGTTACAATCAGGGCACTTGCGGGAATATCTGAAACCAAACGTTCGGTGATCGCAAGGTCCGTTGCGAAGGTTCTTAGGTTGCGGTTGTTGACGCCGATAATGTTCGCCCCCAAGGCGGCGGCCCGTGCGACTTCATCGGCGTCATGGGTCTCAACGAGGACGTCCATGCCCGCGTGCGCCGCTTCAGCCATCAGATCCCGGGCAAGATCGTCACCGACCATGGCGAGAATCACCAGTATGGCGTCGGCGCCAAGCGCGCGTGATTCGGCGACCTGCCAAGCATCGACCAGGAAGTCCTTTCTCAGGCAGGGCAGATCGGTCGCGTCTCGAGCGAGCGCGAGGTAGGCGTCGGCTCCCTGAAAGCTTGGCGTATCCGTCAGGACGGAAAGACAGGTGGCCCCGCCCCTCCGGTAGGCCTGCGCCAGGACGACCGGGTCGAAGTCCGCTCGGATTAAACCCTTGGACGGCGATGCCTTCTTGATCTCGGCGATAAGGGCGAGGCGGCCAGCCGAATGGGATTCGACCAGGGCATCGCGGAAGCCGCGTGGGGGCGAAACCCGAGCCGCGCGATCGCGCAACTCCGACGGACTGATTGCCAGCCGGCGGGCGGCGACCTCCTCGCGCTTGTAGGCGGCGATGGCGGAAAGAATGTCCTGGCTCATGGTTCGCTGGTCACCGCGACGAGGCCGTTCAGGGCCATGAGCGCCGCTCCGGAGTCTATGGCTTCGGCGGCAAGGGCTATGCCATCGCGCAGGGTCTCGACCCGGTCGGCCACCAGAAATGCGGCGGCGGCGTTGATGAGGACAATGTCCCGATAGGGGCCAGTCATCCCGGCGAGCAGATCGCGGATGGATTGGGCGTTTTGGACAGGGTCGCCGCCGCGAAGGTCCGCCATCGCTGCGCGCGGCAGACCGACAGCTTCGGGGGTGACATTGAACAACCGCACCCGGCCGTCGCGCCATTCGGCGACCTGGGTGACGCCGGTGGTGGTGACTTCGTCGAGACCGTCCCCGTGGACCACCCAGGCGCGCACCGCTCCGAGCGCGCCGAGCACGCGGGCCAAAGGCTCCACCCATCGCGCGTCGTAGACGCCGAGAACCTGTCTGCGCGCCCGGGCAGGGTTGGAAAGCGGTCCGAGGATATTGAAGATCGTTCTGAACCCCAACTGCTCCCGTACCGGCATCACATGTCGCATCGCGGCGTGGTGAGCCGGCGCGAAGAGGAAACAAATGCCCGCCTCGTCAAGCGCGCGACGCTGCTGGGCCTGACCTGCCAGAATATTGACCCCCAAAGCGGTGAGCACGTCGGAGGACCCGGATTTCGATGAGACGGCGCGGGTTCCATGTTTGGCGACCTTCAGGCCGCCTCCGGCCGCGACGAAGGCAACGGCTGTCGAGATGTTGAAGGTGTGGGCTCCATCACCTCCGGT
>CAIQDO010000238.1 GCA_903870555.1 uncultured Caulobacteraceae bacterium | reverse complement strand
GGGCCGTTTCGGGAATACAATCGCCGGAGTTTGGCATGGAATGGCCCTGAAATCCCCCGTCTCGCGGCGGGATGCGGATAAACGCCTCCGCCCGCGGCGTCGACGACTGTCACGAGCCGGGACGCAATCGAAAGGCGCGCCTCCGATCGAAGAATCGGCGCATTGACGGCAATCCCCGTGTGGTTTCGAACTGGCCGATCGTGACGCCGCGGTCCGGGACGGCACGAGATCTCCAGCCCGCGCAAGGCCGCCCATGTCGCAAATTCCCCGCGCCGATCTCCTGCCCAACACCGTGGCCTATGAGAACACGCCCCTGGTCAAGCCGACCGGGTTTCGCGAGTACGACGCCCGGTGGCGGCTGGGGTCGGAGATCAATCTCCTGGGCATTCAGGCCCTCGGCCTGGGTCTGGGGACCTATATCCAGGAGCGCGGCGAGCGGCGGATCATCGTGGGCCATGATTTCCGCGCCTACTCGCTTTCGGTGAAGCAGGCCCTGACCCTCGGGCTTGTCCAGGCCGGCTGCGAGGTGTTGGACATCGGCCTGGCCCTGTCGCCCACCGCCTATTTCGCCCAGTTCGATCTTGAGGCGCCCTGCGTGGCCATGGTCACCGCCAGCCACAACGAGAATGGCTGGACAGGCGTGAAGATGGGCGTCTCCCCGCCCCTGACCTTCGGACCCGACGAGATCGGCCGGTTGAAGGATCTGGTCCTCGGCGGTGGGTCGAAGACGCGCCCGGGCGGGACCCTGTCCCACCCCCAGGGCGTGGCCGAGCGCTACATCGCCGACGCGGCGGCTCGCTGCGCCCTTGAGCGGCCCCTGCGGGTGGTCTGCGCCTGCGGCAACGGCACGGCCGGGGCCTTCGCCCCCGAGGCCCTTCGCCGGATGGGCGCCGAGGTGATCGAGGTGGAGTGCGACCTCGACTGGACCTTCCCCAACTACAATCCCAATCCCGAGGACAGCGAGATGCTCCACGCCATGGCCGCTTCGGTGAAGGCCCATGGCGCCGACCTCGCCCTGGGCTTCGACGGCGATGGCGATCGCTGCGGGGTGGTGGACGACGAGGGCGAGGAAATCTTCGCCGACAAGATCGGGCTGATGCTCGCCCGCGACCTGGCGCCGCGTCACCCCGGCGCCCGCTTCGTGGTCGACGTGAAATCCACCGGCCTCTACGCCATCGACCCGGTCCTGGCCGCCCAGGGAGCCACCACGCTCTATTGGAAGACCGGGCACAGCTACATCAAACGCAAGACCGCCGAGATCGGCGCCCTGGCCGGGTTCGAGAAGTCCGGCCACCTGTTCTTCAACGCCCCGCTCGGCCGGGGCTATGACTGCGCCCTGACCGCCGCGGCGGCGATCCTGACCATGCTTGACCGCAACCCGGGCAAGCGCCTGAGCGATCTCAAGCGCGACCTGCCGGTCGCCTTCACCTCCCTGACCATGAGTCCCCATTGCCCGGACGAAGAGAAATATGACGTCATCGCCGAGGTGATCGCTGCCTTCCAGGGCCTCGCCGACAGGGGCGAGTCCATCCTCGGCCGAAGGATCACTGGCGTGCTGACCGTCAACGGCATCCGGGTCACGCTGGACGACGGTTCGTGGCTGCTGGTCCGCGCCTCGTCGAACAAGCCCGAGCTGGTGGTGGTGGTGGAGAGCACCCGTTC
>CAIQDO010000237.1 GCA_903870555.1 uncultured Caulobacteraceae bacterium | reverse complement strand
CGCTCTACACGCCCGAATGCCGCCAGTGTAAGTCGTGCCTGTCGCGCCGCACCAACCTGTGCACCTCGATCCGCGCCACCCAGGGCCAGGGCCTGATGCCCGACGGCACCAGCCGCTTCTCGCTAAACGGTGAGAAGCTGCACCATTACATGGGCTGCTCGACCTTCGCCAACCACACCGTCCTGCCCGAGATCGCCCTGGCCAAGGTCCGCGAGGACGCCCCCTTCGACAAGATCTGCTACATCGGCTGTGGCGTCACCACCGGCGTCGGCGCGGCGATCTGGACGGCCAAGGTGTGGCCCGGCGCCAATGTCGCGGTGTTCGGCCTCGGCGGCATCGGCCTCAATGTGCTGCAAGGCGCGCGCATGGCCGGGGCCGACAAGATCATCGGCATCGACCTCAACCCGGCCCGGGTGGAGATGGCGAAGAAGTTCGGCATGACCCACTTCATCAATCCCGACGAGGTCGGCCGCGACAAGGTCGTGCAGGCGGTGATCGACGCCACCGGCGGCGGCGCCGACTTCTCGTTCGAGTGCATCGGCAATGTGAACACCATGCGCCAGGCGCTGGAATGCTGCCATCGCGGCTGGGGCGAGAGCATCGTTATCGGCGTCGCCGGCGCCGGCCAGGAGATCGCCACCCGTCCGTTCCAGCTGGTCACCGGCCGCGTCTGGAAGGGCTCGGCCTTCGGCGGCGCCCGCGGCCGCACGGACGTGCCGAAGATCGTCGACTGGTACATGGAGGGCAAGATCGACATCGGCCCCCTGATCACCCACATCCTGCCCCTGGAAGACATCAACAAGGGCTTCGACCTGATGCACGCCGGGGAGAGCATCCGTTCCGTGGTGGTGTTCTAGGGGAGAGCCGCCGCGAACGGCGCCCTTGAAACCGGACCGGCGCGGCGTATCCCGCCCCGACCATGACCGACGACGAGATTCCGCTGCCCCGGGCCCAGCAGACCGAACTGGACAGGCGGCTCGCCACGTTCGAGACCGACCGGGCGCCTGGCGTGTTTTGGGAAGACCTCAAGGCCCGGTTGGCCGGTGTGACGGACGAACGCCGGAAGCGCTGAGGGAGTGCTTGGCGAGGCGATCTGCCGTCACGCCAAGCATGTCGCTGGCTGACGCCGTTCGGGCGCAGCGCGACAGCGTCTAGGGCCGCCGCCCGGATTTGACCGGACGAACCAGGACCGCCGGCGTCTCGCCGGCAAGCCCTGCCCGTCGCCCAAACATTTTCCGGCCAAGGTGCGGTTTACCACGTTCAAATCCGCGGGCGCGGCCTAGCTTGGCCTTGAGGGACTATGAAATCGGCCTGCGTCCGGATTTGACGTGCCGGCCTGTCATAGCTGTCCCAGACGGAGACGACCCCGCGCGGTGTCGAACAAGACATTGGAGATTCCCGAACGCCCAGGACATTGCAAATTGCACATTAATTTGATGACATTCGCTTGCGACCCCTTGCGAACATCTCGTGAACGTACCAAGCTTGGCTTTGAGAGGTGACCTTGACCGCCGATTCCCTCGATCGCCGTTTCGAAGCCCTGACCGGCTACGCGCCCTACCGCTGGCAACGGCGGCTCTATGAGGTGTTCATGGCGGGGGAGGGGGTCGATGCGCTCGACTTGCCGACCGGGCTTGGCAAAACGTCGGTCATGCCGCTCTGGCTGTTGGCGCGGGCGGCGGGCGCGACTCTGCCTCGGCGGTTGATTTATGTCGTCGATCGGCGGGCGGTGGTGGACCAGGCGACGGCGGTGGCCGAGTCGATCGCTGCCAGGCTGGCGCCTGACAAGCCCGGCCTCGCCGCCGATATCCGAGCGGACCTGGGACTGAAGGGCTCGGCGTTGTTGCCGGTGTCCACCCTGCGCGGTCAGTACGCCGACAACCGGCTTTGGCTGGAAGACCCCGCCGCCACGGCGATCGTTGTCGGCACGGTCGACATGATCGGATCCCGGCTGCTGTTCGAAGGTTATGGCGTTTCGCGTAAGATGCGTCCGGTCCACGCGGGATTGCTCGGCGCCGACAGCCTGTTCCTGATCGACGAGGCGCATCTGGTTCCACCATTCGAGGCCCTGGTCAGGCAGGCCGCCGTGATGGGCGAAAGCGACTGGGCCGCCGCCCCTGGTCGGATCGCCAGTCCGCTCCAGTTGATCAGCCTCTCCGCGACTGGCAGATCGCGTGTCGGGGTCCGGATCTTCCGGCTCGACGACGATGATCAGACTGACGCGCCGGTTCGCGCGCGGCTGAACGCACCGAAACGCCTTACCGTCGCTTCAGACGCGGCCGCGACCGACCTCGCCCCGCGGCTTGCTGATGAGGCTTGGCGGTTCGGAACCGATGGCCGTCGGATCGTGGTGTTCTGCAATAGTCGCAAGACAGCCCAGGGCGTCGAAGCCGATCTGGCCAAACGCATCGACAAGGACAGGGATCGCTTCGCCAAGGGGGCGCGGCTGACCGAGCTTCTCGTCGGCGAGCGCCGCTATCGCGAACGGCTGCGCCTTACAGGCGATGCCGCTCTTGGTATCGAAGGCTCGCCGGTGTTCGCCCGTTTCCAACCCGGGGCGCCACCTGACCCGGATGGCCTGCCGGCCTTTCTTGTTGCGACGTCCGCTGGGGAAGTGGGGATCGATCTTGATGGCGACGATCTGGTCTGTGACCTCGTCGCCTGGGAGCGAATGGTGCAGCGCTTCGGCCGTGTGAACCGTCGCGCCGACCCCGGCGTGGCGAACGTCACGGTGATTCCCTCGCCGCCGGACAAGAAGGACAAGGATGCTGAGGACGAGTTCGCCGAGGATGCCTTGGGTGTCTATCGAGCGCCGTTCGAAAGCGCATTGTGGGAAATGGGCGAGGACGGCGCGAGGGACGCCAGTCCGGCGGCTTTGATCGCGCTGAAGGGGAAAGGGGACCTCGCGATCCTGCTTGACGCGGCGGCGACGCCTGAACCACTGCGCCCTGGCCTGACGCGGCCCATTCTCGACTCCTGGTCGCTGACGTCCCTGGAGCACCATACGGGGCGGCCGAATGTGCAGCCTTGGCTCCGAGGCTGGACCAAGGTCGAACCCCAGACGGTGATGGTGTGGCGGCGGCTATTCCCGATTCGAGAGGGCGACGAAACTCGCGCGCCATCGAGCGAACTGAAGGCCTATTTCGAAAGCGCCGCGCCGCCGCAGCTCAGCGAGTCCCTGTCGGCGCCATCCTGGCGCGCGGCGCAGACTTTGCGGGAATGCGCCGCGGCGTTCATCAAGGCCTCTCAAAAGGCGAGTGGGTCGCTTCAAACTGGCCCGGGACATCAACCTGTCGTCGTCTTGCTTAACGCTCAGCGGGAGGTCGAGGACCT
>CAIQDO010000236.1 GCA_903870555.1 uncultured Caulobacteraceae bacterium | reverse complement strand
CCAAGCCAACGGGCGTAGGCCAGGGCGTCGACCCAGGCCACCTGAACCACCGGCAGGTCGTCGGCGCCGACGATGCCGCTGCCCGGTCCCTTGGGATGGCGCCAGTCGGCGCCGGGCGTGATCCGCCACCACTGGCCGGGATCGGAGCCGATCGGCTGGTCGACGCCGACGAAGACGATGGCCGCCGGACGGCGCTGCTCGGCCGTCAGGTTCGGCCAGGCCTTCGGATCGAGGGGCCGCTCGGCCAGGGTGACATAGCCGGTGGCCTTCACGAACTTGGCGAAGTCGGCGTTGGTGACGTCGGTTCGGTCTATCCAGAAGCCGTTGACACGCGTGGCGCGCGGCGGGCCCTCCTCGGGACGGAACGGCCGCGAGCCCATCTGGAACACCCCGGCCTTGACGTAGACCATGCCGGCCGTCCCAGGCCCGGGGGCCACGCGGTCGGACAGGCAGGATTTCGCGGGCGGCTCGGCGGCCGCCACGGCCTTGACCGCCGGCCGGTTTCCACAGGCCGTCAGCAGTGTGGCGGCGCACAACAGCGTCGCGGTGGTGGCGGAGCGGACCATGGACGCCTTTTAGCCTTCCGGTGGGATGTCAGACTCGCGGCTTGGTGCGGATGTTGAGCTGACCGGCCAGACCGGCGGTGCGGTGGTGCTCGATGGCGTGCATCTCCGGCGACATGGCCATCTTGCGGAAGGCTTCCAGCGACGGATATTCGGCCAGGGCGACCATGTCCCACAGGTCCTCGACCTCGCCCAGCAGGATGCCAGTGACCGACCCGGAGTAGTGGATCTTCCCGCCGAGCCCCTCGACCAGCAGGCTGACGGCGTCGCCGTAGATCGCGTAGGCCTCGCGGCCTGTCAGGTCGGCGTTGGAGCCGTCGGCGTATTCGGCCTTGTCCTTGAATCTCAGCAGATTGACCATCACGAACGGCCCGTCCTCGGGCGCGCCAAAGAATCCGGCGATCTGTTCGGAGCCGGGGTAGACGGCGTTTTCGACCTTCATGGCTTTGTGTCCCGGCGGTTGTTTAGACGGCGCGTTTGGCGGTGGCGTCGATCAGCTCGACGATGTCATCGGGACAGTCTTCCTGCAGGAAGTGGCTCCCCTTCAGTATGACATGAGGCTGTCCCTTGGCGCCGGCGACGCGGGCCTGGAAGGCGACTTCGCCGCCCTTGGTCACCGGATCGGCGTCGCTGAAGGCGGTCACGAACGGCTTGTCGAAGGCCTCCAGCACTTTCCAGGCGGCGAGGTTCTCGGCCACCGAGGCGTGGGCGGCGGTCACCGGGACCAGTGTCGGGAACTGCCGGGCGCCTTCCTTGTAGGTCTCGTCCGGGAACGGCGCGTCGTAGGCGGCCTTTTCCGCGTCCGACAGGGCGCGGGCGCAGCCCATCGACACGATCATGCCGGTGGCGAACACCGGGATGGTCTGGCTGAGCTTCAGCCAGGCGTCGAAGCCGTCGGAACTGCCGGTTCCGACCGGCAGGCCCGTGTTGGCCACAACCACTGCGGCGAAGCGCTCGGGGAAGGCGGCGACCAGGCGCAGGCCGATCAGCCCGCCCCAGTCCTGGCAGAACAGGGTGATCCCCGTCAGGTCCAGGCCCGTCAGCCACTGGCTCATCCAGGCGACGTGGCGCTCGTAGGTGTAGTCGGCGCGGTCGGCCGGCTTGTCGGAGCGGCCAAAGCCGATCAGATCGGGCGCGATCACGCGATAGCCGCGCGCGGCCAGGCCGGGGATGATCTTGCGATAGAGGAACGACCAGGACGGCTCGCCGTGCATCAGCAGCACCACCGGGCCGTCGGCGGGACCCGCCTCGGCCCAGGTCAAACGCAGCGCCGTTCCGTCGGCGTCGGTCACGGTGGCGTAGTGGGGCTCGAAGGCCCAGTCGGGCAGGCCGACGAACCGGTCGTCCGGCGTTCTCAGCACCTGCATTGCCGCGTCTCTCCCGTGAAGCCTTGCCCGAGCTTCGAGCCTGATATAATGACAATATGAGTGCCATTAGATCGTGCTGCGGTCAAGGCGGGGTGGAGCGCGTAACATGAAGAAAAGCTTCTGGCTGGGCGCCGCGGCGGCCGTGGCCCTGCTGGCGGGCGGAGCGGTCTGGCTGGAGCGCGGCCCGCTTGCCGAACGCCTGATGGCGCGGATCTACGACCGGGTGATGAGCGGCGATCCGATCGCGGCCCTGCCGGACGGACTTCATGTCGGGCTCTGCGGTTCGGGTTCGCCGATGGCCGATCCGACCCGGGCCGGCCCCTGCACGGTCGTGATCGCCGGCAGGGATGAGTTCGTCGTCGATTCCGGCACGGGCAGCACCAGGAACCTGTCGCTGATGAACCTGCCGCCGGCGCGCGTGACCGGGATCTTCATCACCCACTACCACTCCGACCACATCGCCGACCTGGGCGAATTGCTGCTGCAGCGCTGGGCCAGCGGCGCCGCCCACACGCCCGTCGACATCTACGGGCCGACCGGCCTGGACGCCTTGGTGGACGGCCTGAAGACCGCCTACACGCTGGACGCCGGCTATCGCGAGCAGCACCACGGCCCGAAGGTCGTTCCGCCGGGCGGCTTCGGCGCCACGCCGCACAGCTTCGCCATCGACACGGCCTCTGCCGACGTCACCCTGATCGACCGCCCGGACCTGAAGGTGATCGCCTTCCCGGTCGACCACGGGCCGGTCAAGCCGGCCGTCGGCTATCTGTTCATCTACAAAGGCCGGCGGGTAGTGGTCAGCGGCGACACCCGGCCGTCGCCGCGCCTTGAGGCGGCGTCGAAGGACGCGGACGTGCTGGTGCACGAGGGCCTGGCGCCCAATCTGGTCGCCCTGCAGAGAGCGGCGGCCCTGGCCCACGGGCGCGACAACCTGGCGGCCATCTTCCACGACATTCTCGAGTACCACACAACGCCGGAGCAGGCGGCGGGGATCGCCGAACGGGCCCGCGTCCGCATGCTGCTGTTCAGCCACGTCATTCCGCCACTGCCGATGGAGGCCCTGGAAGGTCCGTTCCTCGGCAAGTCCCGCCAGATCTTCCACGGCCAGGTCCAGGTCGGCCACGACGGCGACTTCATCACCCTGCCGGCGGGAACGACCGAAATCCGCAAGACCAACCGGCTGAAGACCTTCATCTAGGCGGGCGGCGAAAGCCGGGCGGGTCGCCTCAGCGCTTGCGCAGCTTCAGCAACACGAAGTGAACGCCGACGCCGAGTCCGACACCGGCGATAATCGCGATCATGGTTCCGCCCCTTCAGGTCGACGCCCGCGACGATCCTATCACCGATCGTCGCGGGCGCGCCCCTCAGTTATCCCACAT
>CAIQDO010000235.1 GCA_903870555.1 uncultured Caulobacteraceae bacterium | reverse complement strand
CGCCCAGGTGCGCTTCATCTGGATGTTCAAGACCCCGCGAGGCTGATCGCCATGCCCCATTCCAAACCCGACCTGCTGATCGTCCAGCCCCACCTCGGGTTCCTCGGGCCCATTCTCGAGAATGACTACACCGTGTGGCGGTTCTGGGAGGGGCCGCCGCTGGAGGCGGTCGAGTTCATCCGCGTGCTGGTGGTGGCCGGCGAGTTTCCTGTCGACAAGGCCCTGGCCGAGAGCCTGCCCAATCTCGGGCTGATCGCCTGCTTCACCGCCGGCTACGATGGCGTCGATCTTGCCTGGGCGCGCGGACGCGGATTGCAGGTCACGCACTCGCCGGGGGTCAATCACGAGGACGCCGCCGACCACGCCATGGGTCTGCTGCTGGCGTCCTGGCGCAAGATCGTGGCCGGCGACAGGATGGTGCACGCCGGCGGCTGGCATGCTCATGAGAAGCTCGCCACCCCGACCCTGCACGGCCGGCGGGTGGGGATCGTCGGTCTCGGCGACATCGGCGCCGCCGTGGCCCTACGTTGCGAGGCGTTCGGCATGACCGTGGCCTGGTGGGGGCCGCGCGAAAAGCCCGATGCGCCCTGGCCTCGCGCCGCGAGCCTGGGGGATCTGGCCGAGGACAGCGAAATCCTGATCGTCGCCTGTCGCGCCACCGAGGACAGCCGCGGCCTGATCTCGGCCGGGATCATCGAAGCGGTGGGTCCCGAGGGGTTGCTGATCAATGTCTCGCGCGGCCAGGTGGTCGACGAGGACGCCCTGATCGCCGCCCTGAAGGACGGCCGGCTCGGCGCGGCCGCCCTGGACGTCTACGCCGAGGAGCCGACGCCGCCGGAGCGCTGGGCCGGCGTTCCCAACACCGTGCTGACGCCCCACACCGCCGGGGCCACCTCGGCGGCCGTACCGAAGATGATCGCCCTGACCCGCGAGAACCTGCGGCGCTTCTTCGCCGGCGAGGCGCTGGTCAACCCTGTGGCGGAGTAGGGCGCTCAGGCGAGTTCGGCGGCGGGGTTGTGGCGGGGAGACCGTCTTTCAACGCCAAGACGCCAAGGGACGCCAAGACAAGGGACGCCAAGAGGCGTCGCCAAACTCTCCTTGCCTTGGGACGCGGCTGACCCATCAGCGCGCGCAAGCGCGCAATTGAATCCTTCCGGTTCCTGGAGGGGCCTCGCCGCTACAATCCCATCTTGGCGACTTGGCTCCTGGGCGTTGAAAAACCGCATCGCCGGCACCGCCGGCTCCGCGGCAAGTCCCCTAAGGCGTGATGGCCACCTTCAGGACGTTGTCGCGCTGGTGGGAGAACAGGTCATAGGCGGCCTCGATGTCGTCGAGCTTGAAGTGGTGGGTGACCAGGCCGCCGAGATCGACGCGGCCGGAGGCCACCACCGCCATCAGCCGCCGCATCCGCTCGGCGCCGCCGGGGCACAGGGTGGTGGCGATGGTGTGGTCGCCCAGACCAGCGGCGAAGGCGCCCAGCGGGAGGGTCAGGTCGGTGGAATAGACGCCCAGGCTGGAGAGCGTCCCGCCCGGTCGAAGCACGCGCAGGGCCGCCTCGAAGGTCGGCTGGGTTCCGAGGGCCTCGATGGCGACGTCGACGCCGCGGCCGTCCGTCAACCGCAGGATCGCCTCGACCGGGTCGACGGCGCTGAAGTCGACGACATGGTCGGCCCCCATCCGTTTGGCCATGGCCAGGCGCGCCGGCACGCGGTCGACGGCGATGATGGTGGTTGCGCCCATCAGCCTGGCCCCGGCCGTGGCGCACAGGCCGATCGGACCCTGGGCGAACACGGCGACGACGTCGCCAATGCGGATCTGGCCCTTCTCGGCCCCGCCGAAGCCCGTGGACATGATGTCGGGACACATCAGCACCTGATCGTCGGTCAGGGCGTCGGGGATCGGGGCGAGGTTGGCCATGGCGTCGGGCACCAGAACATATTCGGCCTGGCAGCCGTCGATGGTGTTGCCGAACTTCCAGCCACCCATGGCCTTGAAGCCATGGCGCGTGCCTGCGCCGTCCTGCGAGCCGCAGCCGCACAGGCAGGCCGTGGACCAGCCGCTGGGGGTGATGGCGCCGGCGATCACCCGCTGGCCTTCGGTGAATCCCCGGACCGCCGAGCCGAGGCGCTCGATGACGCCAACCGGCTCATGGCCGACCGTCAGGCCCCGGGCGACCGGGTATTCGCCCTTGAGAATGTGGACGTCGGTGCCGCAGATGGTGGTGGTGGTGATCCTCACCAGCGCGTCCAGCGGACCGACTTCGGGGATGGGCTTTTCGTCCAGGACGATGCGTCCCGGCTCGACAAAGATCGCGGCCTTCATCCTGGCCATGGATCGTCTCCGTTGCTGCGTAAGGGGAGGTCCTGCGCCGATTTCCCCTGCGGCGCCTTGCGCGGGCGCAAGATCGGCGGCGGGTTTTCGACGCCGCGATGACGGCGAGACAGGCCGGATCGGCCAGGCTCAGCGCATCAGCTTGGAGAGCACCGTTCCCAGGGCCGTGATCACGGCCATGCCGGACAGGATGACGGTGATCGCTTGGACCTTGGCCGTCGCGATCTCGGCGCGGAGGTCCGCGACCGACGTCCTGATGTCCGCGGCGAGTCCCGTCTTGACGTCCAGGAGATCGGCCTTGGTCGCCAGGGTCGAAACGTCCGGCAGGAGGGTCGTCTGGCGCGTGACGTCGATCAGGGCCTCGACCTGGGCTTCGGTGAAGCCGGCCCGTTCGAACGCCTTCGCCGCAGCGTGGGTGTCAAATGCCATGGTCATTTGACACTCGTATCACTTTGCATAAACGGCAACAATAGCCTTCGTTCAGCGAGGCTCCCCCGGATGGTAGACGCGCTCGATGTGGCCGACGAGATCCTCCGGGTAGAAGTAGACGGGGCGCAGGTTGCCCTGGGCGTAGCGGATGGCCTCGTCGTTGAAGTGCTTCGAGGCGGGATCGCCGCTCTCCCCGCCGGCGGTCACCGCCCAGGCTTTCACCTTCGGGCCAAACTCGACCACCGCCACGAAGCTGTTGCCGTTGGTTCCGTAATACCGCTTCGTGCCCGGATAGCGCTTGGCCCCGAACGAGGCGAGGGAGCCCCATAGCGACGAGGTGAACGGTACGGGGATGCTGGCCCCGGCGTCGGTGAATTTCGGCGCGATATCGTCGGTGATGCGCTGGAAGCGGTTGATCTCACCCCAGGGTGTCTTCCAGGTTCCGAAATCCGCGGCCAGGCGGTCGACGGCCTCGGCCAGGGAGCCGAGTTTCTCGACCGGCGTGGCGCGATGGATCAGGAGTTCAAAATCCGACACGCCCTCGGCCTCGGGGTCGCTTGACACCTTCTTCTTCAGGGCCTCGCCCCAGAACACCGCCAGCGACGTCTCGGCCGAATTGATCGCCCAGTGGTCGTCCCAGCCCTTCAGGGCCGCGACCGGCCCGGCCAGCTTGGCTTTCAGCGGATCGGCGGCGGGCAGGGCGTCCCAGGCGTCGACCAAGGAGGGGATCATCAGGGCGAAGGCCGGCAGGTAGGAGTCGTAGGCGCTGGTCATCAGCGAGAACGGCGTGAAGTCGTGACGGCCCTGCAGCACGCGGGTGGCGTGCAGGCCGCGGGCGTTCTCGCCGAAGGTGTCCATGTATTTGGGGAAATCGGCCAGCTTCGGGCTGTCGGGGCCGGAGGTGGAGTAGGGCCAGTCATTGGTGTTGAACGCCCAGCCGATCGTCGGATTGACCGAATGCGGCGCCTCGGAGAGCGCGTGCAAGCCCTTCCAGTCGGTGGCGGGGTCAGCCCCATCCACCGGTTTGGTGTAGTCGAAGCGATCGTCGCGGCGAGGGATGAACTGCGGGTGCAGGTAGGCGATCTCGCCCTTGTCGTCCGCGAACAGGGTGTTGTTCGACGAGTTGGCCTTCAGTTCGGCGACCTTGGCAAAGCTGGCGTAGTCGATGGTCCGGGTTCGCAGAAATGATTGCTGCAGCGCCTTCAGCGGCGTGTTCATCAGCGCCATGGCGATCCACTTGCCATCCTTTTCGGCGATCACTGGGCCGTGGTGGGTGGCGTAGGTGGTGAAGGCGCGGGTCTTCAGGCTGCCGTCGGGGACCTTGTAGGCCAGGGAAATGGAGGAGGCGACCACGGGGCGGGTGTTGGGGCCATAGCGATAGGCCAGCTTGCCGCCCTTGCGGACGATCGTCTCAGCGAAACGGTCGACGTTGTCGACGCCGCTCGACGTGTGCATCCAGCCGGCGTGGGCGTTGAAGCCCTGGTAGATGAAGAACTGGCCCCAGGTGGAGGCGCCGTAGGCGTTCAACCCCTCGTCGCTGGTCATCTGCAGCTCAGAGCGGAAGAAGAAGCTGGTGTGGGGATTGATCAGCAGCAGGGCGTGGCCGTCGACCGTGTTTTGCGGGGCGATGGCGATGCCGTTGGAGCCGGTCGGCTCCTTGAAACTGGTGTCGATCTCGGCGTGGAGTGTCGGTTTGTGGCCGTAGAAGGCCTCCAGATCGGTCAGGTTCACCCGCTCGATATCGCCGCCGATGCTGCCTTCCGAGAAGCTCAGGGCCATCCAGGGCTCGAAATGCGTGAGCACCCTGGGTTTCACCGCCGGATGGTCGGCCAAGTAGGCGTTCAGGCCGCCGGCCCAGGCGTCCATCAGAGCCTTCAGCCAGACGGGGCTGGCGGCATATTGCACACTAAGGGCCTCGGGATCGATGAACAGGCGCTGGCGCAGGTCCTGCCAGATCTTGCCTTCCCCCTCGGCCTCGGCGGTTCGGCCGAGCGAGGTCAGGTAGTTCATCTCCACGCGATTGAAGTCGTCCTCGGCCTGGGCGTAGATCATGCCGAACACCGCCTCGGCGTCGGTCTTGCCGTGGATGTGGGCGATGCCCCAGTCGTCGCGGGCGATGGTGACGTTGGCCGCCTCGGCCTTCCAGCGCGCGGCGTCGTCGGCGGCCGTCGCCGCGACGGCCACGCCCGAGGCGCTGAACGCCAGCACCGCCGCCAGGGCGGAGCCCAGAATCACTGTCCGCAAGCTTATCCCCTTTTCATGCTCGATCCGGTTCTACAGGTGTCCCGCCTCGCGGTCAGCCGCCATTGCGTCGGCCCGCCTTCGATCTTGACTTCATCATATAAAGATATCTTTATATCCCCATGGCGATGACGTCGGATCAGGCGGTGGGCGTGTTGCGGGCGGCGGCCGAGCCGACCCGGCTGCGCATCCTCGCGCTGCTGGCGCGCGAGGAGCTGGCGGTGCTCGAGCTCTGCCGCATTCTCGGCCAGAGCCAGCCGCGAGTCTCCCGGCATCTGAAGCTGCTGGCCGAGGCCGGCCTGGTCGAGCGGTTTCCCGACGGCGCCTGGGTGTTCTACCGACTGGCCACCGCCACCCCCGCCCGGGGCCTGATCGACCTGGCGCTGGCGCTGATCGCCGAGGGCGACACGGTGCTGTCGGCGGACGCCGAGCGGTTGGCGGGCGTCGGCAAGGAACGCGCCAGTCAGGCCGACGCCTATTTCGCCGTCAACGCCGAACGCTGGGACGAGATTCGCTCGCTCCATACCGCCGAGGCGTCGGTGGAAGCGGCGATCCTGGAGGCCGCCGGCGGCGGGCCGTTCGGCCGCCTGGTCGATCTGGGCGCCGGGACCGGCCGGATGCTGACCCTGTTGGGCGGCCGGGCCAGGACGTCGATCGGGTTGGATATGTCCCGCCAGATGCTCAACATCGCCAGGGCGCAGGTCGCCGCCGCCGGCCTGACCGCCTGCGAACTGCGCCACGGCGACATCCACGGCGCCGGCCTGCCGGACAGCTGCGCCGATCTGGTCGTGGTCCACCAGGTGTTGCACTATCTGGCGGACCCCGCGGCGGCCGTCGCCGAAGCCGGTCGGCTGGTGGCTCCGGGCGGTCGCCTTCTGATCGTCGATTTCGCCCCACACGACCTGGAGTTTCTGCGGGCGGATCATCGCCATCGCCGCCTGGGGTTCTCCGACGCCCAGATGGAGCGCTGGCTGGACGCGGCCGGCCTCGACGACCCGGAAATTCGCACCCTGCCTCCCGGCGCGCCGGGCGGGCTCACCGTCAAAATCTGGCGCGCCGCGCGCGCCGCCGTTCAGGTCCGATTGATCGCATGACACTTGACGCCACCCTGAAGGAAGCCGGCCTGAGTCCGGCGGTCGCGCCGCACAGCGCGCTGGGCCCTGTCGCCCGCGCCAGCCGGCCTGGACGCGCACCGCCGAGGGTGTCGTTCGAGTTCTCGCCGCCCAAGACGCCGGAGGCGGAGGAAAGCCTGTGGCAGACGATCCGCCGTCTTGAGCCCTTGGCGCCCGAGTTCGTGTCGGTGACCTACGGCGCCGGCGGCTCGACCCGGGAGCGGACCCATCGCACCGTGCTGCGCATGCTGCAGGAAACCACCTTGCGCCCGGCCGCCCACCTCACCTGCGTCGACGCCAGTCGTGACGAGGTCGACGCCGTGATCCGCGACTATCGGGACGCAGGCATCCGCCATATCGTGGCCCTGCGTGGTGACCCGCCCGGCCAGATCGGCGGCCGGTATCAACCCCGCGCCGACGGCTACCGCAACGCCACGGAACTGACCGCCGCCATCGCCGGCATCGGCGATTTCGAGGTGTCGGTCGGCGTCTATCCGCAGGTTCACCCTGAAAGCCCGTCGGTGGCGAACGACATCGAGGTGCTGAAGGCCAAGGTCGACGCCGGCGCCACGCGGGCCATCACCAACTTCTTCTTCGACATCGACGGTTTCCTGCGGTTCGTCGAACAGGTCCGCAAGGCCGGCGTGACCATTCCGATCCTGCCGGGGATCATGCCGGTGTCCAATTTCAAGGGCCTGCGCAAGATGTCGGCGGCCTGCGGCGTCACCTTGCCGGATTGGCTGGGCAACCTGTTCGACGGCCTCGATAAGGACCCGGACACCCGCCGCCTGATCGCCTGCGCCGTCGCCGCCGAGATGTGCGCCAGTCTCGAAGACGAGGGGTTCAGCGACTTCCACTTCTATACCCTCAACCGCGCCGACCTCGTCTACGCGATCTGCCGCGTGCTGGGCGTGCGCGAGGCGGCGTGAGATGCGCGCGGGGCTTGTTGGAGAGGCGTGGGCGGCGGAGGGTTGGTTTTTCAACGCCCAAGGAGCCAAGACGCCAAGATGCCCGTCTGAAATCTCCAAGGGCGGAGCGTTTGGAGGTGTTTGCAGCGCGCGCTTAGCGCGCCAAAAGACCCTCTTTCAAGCGCCACCATATGTCGCCGGATCGCCAGTCACGTCTTGGCGTCTTGGCTGCTTGGCGGTTCAAAAAACGCCCTTCAACACATCGTTCAATTCGCAGGTGATCCCATGAGCGTTTCAACCGATCCCCGCCCGGCGCGCATCGCCGCTCTGAAGGCCGCCGCCCGGGAGCGGATCCTGGTGCTCGACGGGTCATGGGGGGTGATGATCCAGCGGCGCGGGCTGGACGAGGCCGACTTCCGCGGCGAACGCTTCGCCGACCACGCCATGCCGTTGAAGGGCGACAACGACCTGCTGTGCCTGACGCGGCCCGACATCGTCACCGATCTGCACGACACCTACTTCAGGGCCGGCGCCGACATCGCCGAGACCAACACCTTCAACGCCACCTCCTTGAGCCAGTCCGACTATGGGCTGGAGAGCGCGGTGGTCGACATCAACCTCGCCGCCGCCGCCCTGGCCCGAGAGTCGGCGGATCGCTGGACGGCCGCCGATCCAGCCAAGCCGCGCTTCGTCGCCGGCGCGATCGGGCCGCTCAGCCGCACCCTGTCGATGTCGTCGGACGTCAACGATCCGGGCGCGCGTCAGGTGACCTATGACGCGGTCTATGACGCCTATCGCGAGCAGGCCCGGGCGCTGCACAAGGGCGGGGTCGATCTCTTCCTGGTCGAGACGGTGTTCGACACCCTCAACGCCAAGGCGGCGATCAAGGCGATCCTCGATCTGCAGGACGAGGGCCTTGAGCCCCTGCCGATCTGGATCAGCGGCACCATCACCGACCGCTCTGGCCGTACCCTGTCGGGTCAGACCGTCGAGGCGTTCTGGAACTCGATCCGCCACGCCCGGCCGTTCGCGGTGGGCTTCAATTGCGCCCTGGGCGCCGACCTGATGCGCCCTCATGTCGCCGAGCTGGCGCGCCTCTCCGACACCCTGGTGGCGGCCTATCCCAACGCCGGCCTGCCCAACGCCTTCGGCCAGTACGACGAGGAGCCGGAACAGACCGCCGCCCACCTCGACGAATGGGCGCGTAGCGGCCTGGTCAACATTCTGGGCGGCTGCTGCGGCACCACCCCCGAGCACATCGCCGCCATCGCCCGCGCCGTCGCCGGCAAGACACCCCGCCAGCCGCCGGTTCGTCCGCCGGCCATGCGCCTGTCCGGCCTCGAAGCCTTCGAAATCGCGTGATGCGCCGACGGTTCTCAGCCGAAAAGAAGAGTTTCACCGCCAAGAAGCCAAGGAGCCAAGGGCGGTCGCGCTTCAACTCCAGCGCGCTATGCGCGCAATAGAAACTTGGATGTCTCGCTTCGCCAACATGACCGAGCGGCCAACCTTGGCTCCTTGGCTTCTTGGCGGTGAAAAAACTTACGCCTTCGGCCGGTATGGCCGCAGGTGAAAAACCTAGGAAGCAAATCTTGATCCCCACCTTCGTCAATATCGGCGAGCGGACCAATGTCACCGGTTCCGCCCGTTTTCGTAAGCTTGTCTCCAACGGCGACTACACCGCCGCCCTGACCGTCGCGCGCGACCAGGTCGAGGCCGGGGCGCAGGTCATCGACGTCAACATGGACGAGGGCCTGCTCGACAGCGTCCACGCCATGACCACCTTCCTCAACCTGATCGCCGCCGAGCCCGACATCGCCCGCGTACCGATCATGATTGACAGCTCCAAGTGGGAGGTGATCGAGGCCGGCCTGAAGTGCGTGCAGGGCAAGGCCATCGTCAATTCGATCTCGATGAAGGAGGGCGAGGCCAAGTTCCTCGAACAGGCGGTCAAGTGCCTGCGTTACGGCGCGGCGGTGGTGGTGATGGCCTTCGACGAGCAGGGTCAGGCCGACACGCGCGACCGGAAGGTGGCCATCTGCGAACGTGCCTACCGGCTGCTGGTCGACAAGATCGGCTTTCCGCCCGAGGACATCATCTTCGACCCCAACATCTTCGCCATCGCCACCGGCATCGAGGAGCACGACAACTACGGCGTCGACTTCATCGAGGCGACCCGGGCGATCAAGCAGCAACTGCCTCATGCGCGGGTATCGGGCGGCGTGTCGAACGTCTCGTTCAGCTTCCGCGGCAACGAGCCGGTTCGCCGGGCGATGCACTCGGTGTTCCTATACCACGCCATCGCGGCGGGCATGGACATGGGCATCGTCAACGCCGGCGACCTGCCGGTCTATGACGATATCGACCCGGCGCTGCGTCTGGCGGTGGAGGACGTCATCCTCAACCGCAACCAGCCGGGCGCCACCGAGCGGCTGGTCGACATCGCCCCGCGCTACAAGGGCGACAAGGCGGTCGAGCGCGTCGTCGACACCCGCTGGCGCGACGGGACGGTCGCCGAGCGGCTGAGCCACGCCCTGGTGCACGGCATCACCGAGTTCATCGACGCCGACACCGAGGCGGCGCGCCTGGAATCGACCCGTCCGCTGGACGTGATCGAAGGACCGCTGATGGACGGCATGAACCGGGTCGGCGACCTGTTCGGCGCCGGCAAGATGTTCCTGCCTCAGGTGGTCAAGTCGGCCCGGGTGATGAAGCAGGCGGTGGCCTGGCTGTTGCCTTTCATGGAAGCCGAACTGGCCGGCAAGCCGCGGCAGATGGCCGGCAAGGTGCTGATGGCCACCGTCAAGGGCGACGTCCACGATATCGGCAAGAACATCGTCGGCGTGGTCCTGCAGTGCAACAACTACGAGGTGATCGACCTGGGCGTGATGGTTCCGGCCGACAGGATCCTCGACGAGGCGCAGCGGCTGAAGGTCGACGTGGTCGGGCTGTCGGGTCTGATCACCCCGTCGCTGGACGAGATGGTATTCGTGGCGTCGGAGATGCAGCGCCGCGGCTTCTCCATTCCGCTGCTGATCGGCGGCGCCACCACCAGCCGCACCCACACGGCGGTGAAGATCGAGCCGTCCTATCAGGCGGGTTCGACCACCTATGTGCTCGACGCCAGCCGGGCGGTGGGCGTGGTCTCGGGCCTGCTGTCGCCGACCGAGAAGGACAAGGTCGAGGCGGCGACGCGCGAGGAATACGTCCGCATCCGCGAGCAGTTCGACCGGGCGCAGGAGGCCAAGGTGCGCACGCCCCTGGCCGCCGCCCGCGCCAACCGCATCGCTCCCGACTGGCAGGCCTGGCAGGCGCCGGCGCCGAGCTTCATCGGCACGAAAGCGTTTAAAGCCTGGGATCTGGGCGACCTGGCCCGCTACATCGACTGGACGCCGTTCTTCTCGGCCTGGGAGCTGGTCGGCCGGTTCCCCGCCATCCTCGAGGACGAGGTGGTCGGCGAGGCGGCGACCAGCCTCTATGCCGACGCCCTGGCGATGCTGAAGCAGATCATCGACGAGCGCTGGTTCGAGGCGCGCGGCGTGGTCGGTCTGTGGCCGGCCAATGCCGATGGCGACGACATTGTGGTGTGGACCGACGAGACGCGCACGACCGAGCGCGCGCGGCTGCACACTCTGCGCCAGCAGATGCAGAAGGGTGAGGGCAGGGGCCACGCCGCCCTGGCCGACTTCGTCGCCCCGACGGGCGCGGACTACATCGGCGGCTTCGCCGTGACGGCCGGCCATGGCGAGGCGGCGATCGCCGCGCGGTTCAAGGCGGAGGGCGACGACTACAACGCCATCCTTGCCGCCGCCCTGGCCGACCGTCTGGCCGAGGCCTTCGCCGAGGCCCTGCATCACAAGGTGCGGACCGAACTGTGGGGTTATGCTCAGACGGAGCAATTCGACATCGACACGCTTCTAAGCGAGCGATACCAGGGCATCCGCCCGGCGCCAGGCTACCCGGCGCAACCCGACCACACCGAAAAAGGCACGCTGTTCGACCTGCTCGCCGCCGAGGCAGCGACGGGCATCGTGCTGACCGAGAGCTACGCCATGAGCCCGGCCTCATCGGTGTCCGGCCTCTACTTCGCCCATCCGGAGGCGCACTATTTCGGGGTCGGCAAGATCGAGCGTGACCAGGTGGCCGACTACGCCGACCGCAAGGGCTGGGACACGGCGACGGCGGAGCGGTGGCTGTCGCCGATCCTCAACTACGAGCGGGGGCGGTAAGAGAGGCCTTCGGCGGGACCAATTCGCCATTTGAAATCGTTGCCGTGCCCCGTCATCCTCGGGCGGTCCCAGACCAACCCCGAGTCGCCTGACCCATGCCTCCCCGCGAGCCGCCCGACGCCCTGGCCGGCCTCTCCTTCTCCGATGTCGCGATCGCCGAGCTGAAGGCCCTTGTCGGCGGTGGGGTGACCAAGGGCGTGTTCTTCGAGATCCTGCGCGCCACGGGCGCGCCCTCGGCCGACGGCAGAGCCTGGTCGACCCAGAAGGTCAATGAGAGCATTGAGCGCCTCGCGAGGAGGGGGATCGTCAGCGCTGAGGGGGTGATCGAGCCCGCTTGGCGCGAGAGGCTTACCCTCGCGGTCGCCCTTCGGCCGGAGGCCGCGGCCCTGGCCCGGACGATCCGCAAGGCGGCGCCGATCAGTTGGCGCGAGGGCGGCGGTTACAACTACTATCGGTCGCGCGCCCTGTTTCCCTACCATGACGCGGATCTGGCCCGCGCGGCCCGGCTGGCGGTTCTGGCCGGCGACGAGGCCGATGTCGAAAGGCTGATAGCGGTCGCCGAGCGGGAGTCCGTCGAAGATAGTTGCCCCATGGATCTGGGCTCGGCGCTGCTTCGTCACCTGCCGACCGATGCCGCCTTTCTAGACGGTCTCAGCCCGGCCCTTCGCGACCGCGTCCGTTCGGCGAAGGTCGAGGCGTTTCTCGACGAGGGGCGTCTGGACGTCGGCGTGCCGGAGCTGATCGCCGCGGGTCTGGCCGGCGACACGGACTGGGCCGCGGCGCCGCGTCTCGACCGGGCGCTGATGCGCCTGGATATCCTGGCCGAAGACCCGGACGCCGCCCGCGTCCGCATCGCCCGTTTGCGAAAGACCTCGCCCCTGGCGGCCATGACCGGCGAGGCGGCTTTGGCCTTTCTCGCCGGAGCCGACGGCGGCGGGCTGCCCCTGTTCCGCGAGGCGCTCAAGCAGCGCCGCAAGGTGCTGGGCAAGCGCAAGATCAACCTGCCCGGCGAGTTCGCCCTCTTCCATCTGCTGGCGCTGTTCGCGGCCAACGACCCGGCTTTGCATGTCGAGATCAACGCGATCCTCGACGCTCTGGAAAAATCGCGGCCGTCCCTGGCCGCCGCCGCGAACTGCCTGCTGGCTCTGGCGTCTGGGCGTGATCACGAGGCCAAGGCCAAGGCCGAGCGGGTCGCCGTCGCCGATCTCGTCCATCGCGACTGCGCAGACCCCATGGGCGTGGCGTTCGGCACACTGGCTCTTGCGGTTGTCGACGGCGCCAACGCCGGCCGCCGCGCCAAGGGAGATCTTCTCGCCCTGGCGGCCTGGAGCGGCGAGGCGCCGCTGGGTGTCCGGGTGTTGGCCGAGGTTCACGAGCGGTTCCCGGCCCCCGGCAAGGCGGGGTCGAGGGACTGGACGGATAGGCTTGAGGCGCTCGGCCCCGGCTACCCTCGACGGTTCCTCGACATTGTGCCGATCATTCCAGCCTGGGAGCGCACCTTCGACAAGCTGCGCAACCTTGTGGCGCCACCCGCCGTCGAGGCCAAGGCGCCGGCTGGCAGTCCGACCAAGCGCCTCACCTTCCGCCTCGACCCGCTCTCGAACGAGATCACCGCCCTGGAACAGGCGGTCAAGGGCGGTGGCTGGACCCCTGGTCGGCCTGTCGCCCTCAAACGGCTGCAGCAGCGCGATCCGCGACTCGACTATCTGACGGCCGAGGACCAGCGGGTGTGCGGCGCAATCAAGCTGTACCGGAGCTATTACGGCGACACCTATGACTTCGACCCCCTGCGCGGCCCCGCCGCCCTGGTCGGCCATCCCCTGGTGTTCGACGCCCGGACGCCGGAGCAGCGGATCGACCTGATTCGCTATCCGGTGGAACTGGTGGTGCGCGAGGATCGCCACCGCATCGTCATCGACCTGTCGCACCGCGCCGAGAAGCCAGAAGTGTTCCTTGAGCCGGAGTCGCGCGACCGATGGCGGTTGATCGAGGTGACACCGGCCCTGGTGGAGCTGGCCGGGGTGCTTGGCCCGGACGGCCTGGAAATTCCCAAGGCGGCGCGTGACCGCGTCATCGCCCTGATCAAGACCGATAATCCCCGCCTGCCGGTGCGCTCGGAGCTGGCGGGCGTCGCCACGGAGACCCAGCAGGGCGACAGCCGGCCGATTCTGCAGATCGCCCCGAAGGATGGCGTCTTCCACATCCGGGCGGTGGTCCGCCCCCTGGGCGCGGACGGTCCGGCCTATGCGCCGGGCCATGGCGCCTCTTCGGTGCTGGTGGCGGAGGCCGGAGCCCACCGGCGGGTCAATCGCGACCTCAAGGGCGAGGTGGCGGCGCTTGAGGCGGCGGCGGAGGCTTGCCCGTCCCTGGCCTCCTGGCGCGACACCGACCACGACTGGACGATCGAGGGCCTCGACGCGGTGCTGGACGCGCTTCAGGAACTGCATGAGGCGCCGGGGCCGGTCGGCCTGGAATGGCCTCAGGGGGCGGCGATCCGCCCGACGCGCACTGTTGGCGCCAAGGCGATGTCACTCAACATCGCCTCGGGCAAGGACTGGTTCGAGGTCAAGGGTCAGGTTCAGGTCGACGAGGGTCTTGTGCTCGACCTGGCCGAGGTGATGGCCCGGCTGGGAGGCGCGCCCGGACGGTTCGTCGCTCTCGACGACGGCCGATACCTGGCCCTGACCGAGGATCTGCGCCGGAGGCTCGACGCCTTCGCGGCGGTTACGGAGACAACCAAGGGCGGTCAGAGGATCGGAGCGATTGGCGCCGCCGCTCTTGAGGATCTGGTTGACTCGGCCGGGGAGGTGACCGCCGACAAGCGCTGGGCGGCGATGATCGACCGGCTCGATTCGGCCCGCGGCTATGACCCCGCCCTGCCGGGCGGCTTCGAGGCCGAGCTTCGCGACTATCAGATGCAAGGGTTTGTCTGGCTGGCGCGGCTCAGCCGTCTGGGTCTCGGAGCCTGTCTGGCCGACGACATGGGCCTGGGAAAGACCGTCCAGACCCTGGCGCTGCTGCTGACGGACGCCTCCAAGGGGCCGAGCCTCGTCGTGGCTCCGACGTCGGTGTGCCACAACTGGATCCTGGAGGCGGCCAAGTTCGCGCCGGGCCTGAGGGTGCGCAACCTTTCGGGCGCCCCCGATCGGGCCGCCCTGGTGGAGTCTCTCGGCCCGGGCGACGTGCTGGTGGTCAGCTACGGCCTGCTGCACACCGAGGCCGATCTACTGGCGTCGAAGCCCTTCGCCGTGGCCGTGTTCGACGAGGCGCAGAACCTCAAGAACGCCGAGACCCGGCGGGCCCAGGCCAGCAAGCGCATCGACGCCGCCTTCCGGCTCGCCCTGTCGGGCACCCCGCTGGAGAACCGGCTCGACGAGCTTTGGAGCCTGTTCGACACCGTCACTCCGGGCCTGCTCGGCTCGCGCGAGCGTTTCCAAAAGCGGTTCTCCGGGCCGATCGAGAAAGGCCACGGCGCCCAGGCCCGCCAGGCGCTGCGCACCCTGGTGCGGCCCTATCTCCTGCGGCGAACCAAGGCGGCGGTGCTGACGGAACTGCCGCCGCGCACGGAAATCGCGCTGGAGATCGAACCCGGTCCCGAGGAGCGCGCCTTCTACGAGGTCCTGCGCCGGCAGGCGTTGGACACCCTGGCCGCCGCACAGGGCGGACCGACGGCGGGGGCGCAGAAGCGCATCCGCATTCTGGCGGAGATCACCCGCCTGCGCCGCGCCGCCTGCAACCCGGCCTTGATCAGCCCCGACGCGGGCGTCGACAGCGCCAAGCTGGCGGCCCTGCTGGACCTGACCGACGACCTGCGGGCGGGCCGGCATCGCGCCCTGGTGTTCAGCCAGTTCACCGGCCATCTCGATCTGGTCGAAACGGCGTTGCGCGAGCGGGGCGCGAAACTGCTGCGACTCGATGGGTCAACGCCGGCCAAGGAGCGCGCGCGGCTGGTAGAGGCCTTCCAGGCGGGGGACGGCGAGCTGTTCCTGATCAGCCTGAAGGCCGGCGGGTCTGGCCTGAACCTGACCGGCGCCGACTACGTCATCCACCTCGATCCTTGGTGGAACCCCGCCGTCGAGGACCAGGCCACCGACCGCGCCCACCGCATCGGCCAGACCCGCCCGGTCACCGTCTACCGGCTGGTGCTCAAGGACAGCATCGAGCAGGGAATCCTCGCGCTCCATGCCGCCAAGCGGACGCTGGCGGCGGATTTTCTCGAGGACGCGGACGCGGCGGGGCCGCTGGGGGAAGACGAGTTGATCGCGCTGATCCGGGGGTAGGGCAGGCGGCCTCGCGCCTGCGTATTTGTCCTGAAATTGCCTCGGAACCGCAACTGTGAGAGTTGGGCCCATGGCGCGAGGGCTGGCGTATCGTGGCGCCGTGTTGCGTGTCGAGGCGCTGTTCTGCTATTGATAATCGTTCTTAATAACCCGACCCACAGGTTTACCGCCCTGCCCGCCAGCCTCGCCTCAGCCGTCTCCAACCTCCCGCGCGACAACGCCTTGGGCGACTTCACCCTGGGCGACCAGCGGCGCGGCTTTTCGGGCGTGATCACCGGCCTGAGCTTCGGCCCGACGGGCCAGTCAGGCGGTGTTTCCAGCCTGGAGCTGGAGCGCCGGCTGCTGGAAATGGGCTTCGTCGAGGGCGCCCGGGTCGAGATATTGCATGAGGGGTTCATCGGCCGCGACCCTATCGCCGTGAAGCTCGACGACATGCGCGTGGCCCTGCGCCGGCGCGAGGCGCGTTGCGTACGGGTGAGGGGCGGATCATGACCGCCGCGGTCCTCGAAGCCCCCACCGTCGGCGCGCCGGCCAACGCACCTCACGCCTTGCGCGTGGCCCTGGTCGGGGCCCCCAACTGCGGCAAGACGGCCCTGTTCAACGCCCTCACCGGCGCCCGGCAGAAGGTGGCCAACTATTCGGGCGTCACCGTCGAACGCAAGGAAGGGCGCCTGACCGCGTCGGACGGCGCCGGGGTGGTCGTCATCGACCTGCCGGGCACCTATAGCCTGCGCGCCCGCAGCCCCGACGAGGTGGTCACCCGAGACGCGGTGCTCGGCCGCCTTCCGGGCGAAGTTCCGCCGGACGTGGTGATCTGCGTCGCCGACGCCACCAACCTGCGTCTGGTGCTACGCTTGGCGCTGGAGCTGCGCACCGTGGGCCGGCCGGTGGTTCTGGCCCTGAACATGATCGATATCGCCGAACGACAGGGTCTGGTGATCGATCAGGCGGCGCTGTCGAAGGCCATGGGCATGCCCGTGGTGGCCACGGTCGCGACCCGCCGCCGCGGCATCGAGAGCCTGATCGATGCGGCGCAGGCCGCCGCCCGCGCTCACCCGGCCGAGGGCGCGCCCGACCTGTGGCATGAGCCGTCGGTCTCCGACATCCGCCGTCTGCACCGCGAGGCGACACGCATCATGCGCCTGGCGGTGACCCCGCCAAAGCGGCCCGACACCTGGACCGGCAAGCTCGACGACGTGTTGCTCCACCCGGTATTCGGCATCGGCATCCTGCTGGCCATGCTGTTCGTGATGTTCCAGGCTGTGTTCATCGGCGCCAAGCCGATCATGGACCTGATCAGCGCGGGGTTCGCCTTGTTCGGCGGCGAGGTTGGCAAGCTGCTGCCGCCAGGGCTCTTGAAGAGCCTGATCTGCGACGGGATCATCACCGGCGTCGGCAGCGTGCTGGTGTTCCTGCCCCAGATCACCATCTTGTTCCTGTTCATCATCCTGCTGGAGGATGTGGGCTACATGGCTCGCGCGGCCTTCCTGATGGACCGGCTGATGGCTGGCGCTGGCCTGCACGGCCGCGCCTTCATCCCCCTGTTGTCCAGCTTCGCCTGCGCCATCCCCGGCATCATGGCCACAAGGGTGATCGACCAGAAGCGCGACCGACTGACCACCATCATGGTGGCGCCGTTGATGACCTGCTCGGCGCGAATTCCAGTCTACACCCTGATCATTTCCGCCTTCATTCCCAACCGGGCGGTATTGGGTTTCATCAGCCTGCAGGGGCTGGTGTTCTTCGGGCTCTACGCCGCCGGCATCGTCAGCGCCCTGCTGGCGGCGGTGGTGATGCGGCGGATCTTTTGGCGTGGGGCGGCCGAGCCGTTCCTGATGGAGCTGCCGGCCTACAAGGCCCCCGACGCCGTCAATGTCGCCCGTGGGGTTCTGCAACGGGCCGAGATCTTCCTCAAGCGCGCGGGCACCACCATCCTGTCGATGATGATCCTGGTGTGGTTCCTGTCGACCTTCCCCGGGGCGCCGGCGGGCGCCGTTCGCCCAGCCATCGACTACAGCTTCGCCGGGATGATCGGCCACGCCATCGAACCGGTGATGGCCCCTATCGGCTTTTCCTGGCAGATGGCCGTCGCCCTGATCCCGGGCATGGCGGCGCGGGAGGTGGCGGTCGGCGCCCTGGCCACGGTCTACGCGATCTCAGGCGAGGGCGGTCTCGGCGCCAGCCTGGCCCGCCATTGGTCGCTGGCCTCGGCGCTGGCGTTCCTGGCCTGGTACGTGTTCGCGCCGCAGTGCGCTTCGACCCTGGCGGTGGTGAAGCGCGAGACCAACAGTTGGCGCTGGCCTCTGGCGATGTTCGGTTACATGATCGTGCTGGCCTACGGCGCGGCGTTCGTCGTCTATCAGACAGCTCGGCTGGCGAGATTCGGGTAGACGCCCCGCGCCGCTCAGGCCGCGCGCTGGCGTCCGGGGGCGTCGCGGCGGATCAGCCGGCCGACCGCGCTCATCAAGGATCCTTCTTGTGAAGGTTGCGCCTTGGCCTTCCTGTCGTTCCGCGCGAACTCCCTGTCGAGGCCGAAGCCGGAGAGCCAGATCGCGCTGTTGTGAATGTGACTTGGCTTGACCCTGATCCGGTAGTGTTCGATGCCGTTGAGCAGCTTCACTTCGACGACTTCCGCAGTCAGGCCGTTGTCATGCCTGTGCATAAGCGTCGCACCCACCGCGTACTTCAGACTGGCCGCCATTCGCCGCTTCCAAAAAACAGGTGAAGGTTTTCGCGCAGAGGTCTTAATCGGGATGACAACCGCGCGGCAATTTTGCCGTCGCGTCAGGCTGTCGCGACTGTCTACTAGCAGCGGTATGTTTCCGCTCTGCGACACGAGGTCGCGCGCAAGAAAATTCTGTTCTGTGACGATTTGTTGAAGCAAACGCGCGGCGTGCCGCGCCACTATGGCAGAGGCGGCAGAGCCTCGCTGGCGTCTCGGGCGACGTTCCAGGCTTCCAGTGGAACGCCCTCGATCGCCGTGAAGGTCCCCGTTCCTGCGCCGTCGCGAAGGGCCTTGACCCGTTGGTAGTCGGGCGACGCATGGAAGGCTTTCGCCTGGTCTAGGGAGGGGAACTCGATCAAAACGATGCGCAGAGTTTCTGCGGGGCCTTCAAGGGTCACGGCGTCACCGCCGCGGATCAGAAAGCGGCCGCCGAACTTCGCGATGACTCTGGGCGTGTGTTTGACATACTCGCCGTAACGGTCCCAATCCCGCACGTCGACCCGCGCCAGAATATAGGCTGTCATCCCTCGTAGTCTCCGTTCAGGGTTGTTTCGGATCTGTCGCCGGGGCCGGCGCATCGGTAGCGGTGGGCGCGTTGTATTTCAGCACCCGTCCGAGCAGGGCCGACTTGGCGGTCAACTCATGGGCGTTGGCGTCGCAACGGTCGGGCAGGGCCCAAGACATCCAGGCCCGGGCCAGTTCGCGCCGGGCATGGGTTTCGACCGGACCCCAAATGGCGCGGCCGAGTTTCACCGCCTCGACACCGCGGGGCGCGATGATCTGGGGACTGGCCCGTTCAGCGGCCTCGATGGCGCCGGCCAACACCTTCAGTTCGTCCCGGGCTGCAGCAACGTCGGCCGCGTAGGGGCTGTCCTCATTCTTCACAGACGAGCCGAACAGCTTGTCGATGTCCTTCAGGTCCGGCTTCACCCGGTCGTAGATGTCGAGGTATTCGCTCATCGCGCCGAAGCACCAGGCTGACAGCTCGTAGGGCTCGGTCGGCGCGCCAGGCGGTAGCGGCTCCCCTTCGTTCGCCGCGCGGGCGGCGTTCAGGGGGGCAAGTCCGAGGGTCAGCGCCAGAGCGATTGCCGCGAAACGAGGAGCGAAAGCCTGCATGTATGGGTCCCGGTTGGGCGGTCGGCGCGTGGTCCGCGGCTCCGCTCGTTTTTTCGTGCAGGCCTAACGCTTTCGCACGAATACGGTTCCGGCCGAGTAGCCGGCGCCGAACGAGCAGATCAAGCCCTGTTCGCCGGCGGTGAAATCGTCATTGGCCCGATGGAAGGCGATGATCGATCCAGCCGAACTGGTGTTGGCGAACTCATCGAGGATGATGACGTTCTCGTCCCGCGACGGATCGCGACCGAGCACCTTGCGGGCGATCAATTCGTTCATGTTGATATTGGCCTGGTGCAGCCACAGGCGCTTGAGGGTCTTGGGGTCCAAGCCAAGGTCGGCGGCGTGGCTCACGATCATTTCAGAGACCATCGGCACCACCTCGCGGAACACCTTGCGGCCCTCCTGCACGAACAGCTTGTCCGGCGCGCCGATTCCCTCCGGGGCGCAGCGGTTGAGGAAGCCGAAGTTGTTGCGGATGTTGTTGGAGAATTGCGTCTTCAGGCGCGTGCCGAGAATGTCCCAGCCGCCGTCTGCGTCCTCGGCGGCCTCGACGATCACCGCCGTGGCGACGTCACCGAAGATGAAATGGCTGTCGCGGTCGCGGAAGTTCAGGTGGCCGCTGGTGATTTCGGGATTGACCACCAGCACCGCGCGGGCGTCGCCGGCGGCGATGTAGTCGGCCGCGGTCTTGATCCCGAAGGTGGCCGAGGAGCAGGCGACGTTCATGTCGAAGCCGAAGCCTTCGACCCCCAGGGCCTGCTGGATCTCGATGGCCATGGCCGGATAGGCGCGCTGCATGTTGGAGGCGGCGCAGATAACCGCGTCGATCCGGCTGGCCGGCTTGCCCCAGCGGGCGATGGCGTCCCGCGCCGCCGCGACGCCGATTTCGGCCAGGATTGAGATCTCGTCGTTGGGGCGCTCGGGGATCGCGGGGCGCATGACCGTGGGATCGATGACGCCGGACTTGTCGACCACGTAGCGGGCCTTGATGCCGGAAGCCTTCTCGATGAAGCCCTCGGAGGAAGGCGTCAGGGCGATGGTGACACCCGCCGCGATCGCCCCCGCGTTTTCGGCGTTGTACAGTTCGACGTAGGCGTTGAAGGCGGTGACCAGTTCGGCGTTCGAAACCGAGTGCGGCGGCGTGTAGAGGCCGGTGGCGGCGATAACGGCTCGGTTCAAGGCGGCGATTCCCCAAGTCTCGTGTCTGAATGATGACTGTGTGCGCCTGATAGCACGTCCACGGCTCAGGCCAACGCAACACCGGTCAAATGGCCCATTCGGCTATTTGAGGGGATGAAATCTGAACGGTGATCATATAGCGTCCAGAGCGGCTGGGGACCCTGTGTGGTCCGGGAACTTCAAGGTGCGCATGATGGCTGTGGAACATTTCGACGTGGTCGTCGTGGGCGCAGGTCTGTCTGGCGTGGGGGCTGGGGTCCACCTGCACGAGACGTGCCCGACCAAGTCCTATGTCATCCTCGAAGGTCGCCCCGCCATGGGCGGCACTTGGGATCTGTTCCGGTATCCCGGCATCCGCTCCGACAGCGACATGCACACCCTGGGCTACAACTTCAAACCCTGGCGCGAAGCCAAGTCGATTGCCGACGGCCCGTCGATCCTGAGCTACATTCGCGAGACGGCTAAGGATTTCGGCGTCGAGGATCACATTCGCTACAATCACCTGGTCAAGCGCGCGGCCTGGTCGTCGGAGACGGCGAGCTGGACCGTCGAGGCGCGGTTGGGCGACAGCGACGAAACCGCCACGATCACCTGCAACTTCCTGTTCATGTGCTCGGGCTACTACAGCTACCGCGGCGGTCACACGCCTGACTTCCCCGGCATCGGTGATTTTAAGGGCCGGGTGGTGCATCCGCAGCAGTGGCCCGAAGATCTGGACTACAGGGACAAGACGGTGGTGGTGATCGGCTCCGGCGCCACGGCCATGACCCTGATCCCGGCGATGGCCGGCAAGGCCGCGCACGTCACCATGCTGCAGCGCTCGCCGACCTATGTGGTGTCGCGCCCCGACCATGACGCCGTCGCCAACACCCTGCGCAAATATCTGCCCGAGAGCGTGGCCTACGGGATCACCCGCTGGAAGAACACCACCCTGCAGGGCCTGATGTACAAGCGCACGCGCAGTCAGCCCGACAAGATCAAGGCGATGATCCTGGCCGGCGTGCGCAAGGAACTTGGCCCCGACTATGATGTCGAGACCCACTTCACCCCCAGCTACAATCCCTGGGACCAGCGCCTGTGCCTGGTGCCCAACAGCGATCTGTTCGCCGCCATTCGCTCGGACAAGGCCTCGGTGGTCACCGATCACATCGACACCTTCACCGAAACGGGGATCAGGCTGAAATCCGGCGAGACGCTGCAGGCCGACATCGTCGTGACGGCCACCGGCCTGACCATGGCGGTGATGGGCGAGGTCGAGTTCAAGGTCGACGGCGCGCCCGTCGATTTCGGCCGGACCTGGACCTACAAGGGGATGATGTTCTCGGGCGTGCCGAATCTCGTCAGCACCTTCGGCTATATCAACGCCTCCTGGACGCTACGCGCCGACCTGACCTGCGAATACGTCTGCCGGCTGCTGAACCACATGGACCGCGTCGGCGCCGCCGAGGCCACGCCGACCCTGGCGGCGGGGGAGGCAGACATGGCGTCCCGGCCGTGGATCGACGATTTCTCGGCCGGCTATATGCAGCGCGAGATGCACCGCTTTCCCAAGCAGGGCGATCACGCGCCGTGGATCAATCCCCAGGACTATGCGCGCGACAAGGTGATGATCCGCAAGGGCGCGATCGATGACGGGGCGCTGGTATTCAAGACGGCCCCGGTGAGCGGGCCGGCGCTTCTGGCCGCGGCGTAAAAGCGCTCACCCCCACCGCCGGCCTGGGCGATGTTCAAGCCTGGAGATCAGGCCAGACCGCTTGCCCGGGAATGCTGCGCCCGCTAAGTCGCGGGCCTCCTGGAGGGTCACATGGCCGAAACCGAGAACGTCGTCGACACCCTGGCGCTTGAGCGCATCGAGGTGAACCTGTTTCGTGGCGTGGCGCCTCAGAACCAGGGGCCCCGCATCTTTGGCGGCCTGGTCATCGCCCAGGCCCTGCTCGCCGCCTACCGCACCGTCGAGGCGCGGGTCTGCCACTCGTTGCACTGCTACTTCATCAGGCCCGGCGACCCCTCCGTGCCCATCCTCTACGATGTCGATCGCTCCCGCGACGGCAAGAGCTTTACAACGCGACGGGTGACCGCCATCCAGCATGGCGCCCAGATCTTCAACCTCGCCGCCTCGTTTCAGGATCCGGAGTCCGGCTACGAGCACCAGGACGACATGCCTGACGTTCCGCGACCCGACGCCCTGATCGGCGAGGAGGCAGATTCCGAATGGCGCCGGTCGATCGAGATGCGCTGGGTCGAGCCGCACGACATCGACAAGCCGGTTCCCTCTGCCCCGATCCAGAATGTCTGGATGCGCTCGACCACGCCGCTGCCCGACGACATCGCCATCCAGCAGGCCGTGCTGGCCTACATGTCCGACATGTCGCTGCTGTCGACCTGCATGCGACCGCACGGGGTGAACTGGCGCACGCCGGGCTTCCAGTCGGCGAGCCTCGATCACGCCATCTGGTTTCACCAGCCGTCGAGCTTCAATGACTGGCACCTCTACGCCCAGCGCAGTCCCTCGGCCTCCGGCGCGCGGGGTTTCAACCTCGGCGAGATCTTCAACATCGACGGCCGGCTGGTTGCGTCCACGGCGCAGGAAGGGTTGGCGCGGATGCGCAAGCCGAGGGACTAGGGGCGGTTCGGCTGGGGGCGCGCCCCCTCCGTCACGCGCTGCGCGCGCGCCCCCTCCCCGGCTTCGCAGGGGAGGATAACAAAAACAATATCTTATCCTCCCCCGAGAAGCGGGGGAGGGGGGCCGCCGAAGGCGGTGGAGGGGGCCAAACCCACTCGCTCGCCGCCCTACTTCCCCGGCGCCACCAGAATCTTGATCTGGCTCTTGTCGGTCTGCAGGCGCACGAAGGCGCCGGGCGTTTCGTCGAGGCTGACGACGCCGGTGATCACCCCGGCGTAGGCGGTGACGCCCTCGGCCAGGTTGCGAAGCGACGCCCCGAATTCTTCCGGCGTGTAGCCGAGCACGTAGCGGAGTTCGATCTCCTTGCTGATCAGCACCAGGGGCTCGATCTTGTCGGTCTCCATACACACGCCCGCCACCACGATCCGCGTGCCGCCCGGCGCCGCCAGGGCGAGCGCCGCCACGACGCCGGGCGCACCGACGCATTCGAAGATCAGCGGCCGTCGGACATCCTTGCCCATGGCCGCAGCCATCACGCCCTCGGCGCGTGAGCCGGGCACGCCGAGCTGGGCCCAGGAGTCGTGCGGCGACACCTGCGCTGGGTCGATCACCACGTCGGCGCCCATGACCTGGGCCGCGGTCCGCCGTTCGGGGGAGTAGTCGCAGGCGATGATCGGTCCGATGCCCCGGGCCTTCAGCGAGGCGATCACCGCCAGGCCGACCGGCCCGCAGCCCACCACCATCGGAACATGGTCCCGTTCCGCATCGGCCTTGGCCACCGCGTGCTCGCCCACAGCCAGGGGTTCGGTCAGGGCCGCGTGCTCAGCCGAAAGGCCATTGGGCACATCCAGCATCAGCATCTCGCTGAGAATCATGGTTTCGGCGAAGCCGCCTGGGATGCGGCTGGAATAGCCCAGGGTCTCGAAACCGGTCGGCGTTACCAGGCCAGGGATCGACACCACCCGGTCTCCCGCCTTGAAGCGGCTGCCGCCAGGACCGGATTCGATCACCTCGCAGCAGAATTCATGACCGAACACCGTGTCGGCGCCTTTCTTCATGTGGCTGATGCCGCCGATGCGGTCCGACTGGTCGATCATGTAGTCATAATGGTCCAGGGCGTGCAGGTCGGAGCCGCAGATGCCGCAGGCCAAGGTCTTGCACAGCACCTGGCCGGCCTCGGGAACCGGGGCCGCCATCTGGTCCACCACAAGGGCGCCATTGCGCCGGATCACCGCTCTCATGCTCATCTCCCGTTTTTTCGCGGCGTCTTCTCGCGCGCGCTGACGAACGCCCCGGGAGACCTTATGAAACCCCATGAACTATCGCCACGCCTTCCACGCCGGAAACTTCGCCGATCTGGCCAAACACGCCATTTTGACGCGTCTGCTGCGTGACCTCGTCGTTGGTCCCGCGCCCCTGACCGTGATCGATACGCACGCTGGCGCCGGCATTTATGACCTTCAGGCCGACGCCTCGCGACGAACGGGGGAGGCTGGGGCGGGGATCGTCCGCCTGCTGGCGGCGCAGGACGTCCCTACGGCCTTCGCCGATGTGGTCGCCGCGGTCGCCCGGGTCAACGCCAGAGGGGAGCGGCGCTATTATCCTGGATCGCCGGTGATCGTCGCCGGCTTGCTGCGGCCGCGCGACCGCTACATCGCCTGCGAATTGCGGCCAGACGATCACGCTGCCTTGAAGTCGGTCCTCCCGCGTGAACTTGGCGCGCTCGTCCATCTCGGCGACGGCTGGGCGCATGCCGCCCGAATCGCTCCTGGCGCGCCGGCCCATCTGCTGGTGCTAATCGATCCGCCTTTCGAACGTGGCGACGACTATGCCGAGGCGCTGGCGCTGTTGGGCAAGGTGATGAGCGTCAACCCGGGCGCGGTGGTCGCCATTTGGGTCCCTATCAAGGATCTGGCCACCTTCGACGCCTTCCTCGGCGAGGTGGAGGACGCAGCCTCCGGCGCGGCCGTGCTCGCGGCCGAGGTCCGGCTTCGCCCCCTGTCCGATCCGATGCGGCTGAACGGCTGCGCCATGGTGGTGGTCAACCCGCCGACGGGGCTGGGCGCCGCCGCCGGGCCGGTGGTCGATTGGCTGGCCGAAAACCTCGGGGAGGCCGGCGCCGTCGGGCGGATCACCGATTTCGCCGCCGGAATTTGACGTGGCGGAAATAGGCTGTTCCCGCCGACGAAATGGGTTATGCTGCATTGCACCATTTCTTGCGGCAGGAGATACCCCATGTCTTGGCTCAGTGAATTTCAGGACGCCTCGGCCGTCCGCGACCGGGCTGTCAAGGCCTTCAGCGTCCAGGTCGGCCTCGTCAATCCCTTCTGGCTCGCCTATGGCGCCGTCGCCGGCGCCGGGGCGACCTGGTGGCTGATGGCGAACGCCTGGAAGCCGGTGAACCTCGAGGCTCAGGTGACGGTGGCCAAACCTGCCCTGGAAGCGGTCGACCATGAGGTCGCGCCGGTGATTGACGAGATCGTCGAAGAGGCCGCCGCCGAGGCCGT
>CAIQDO010000234.1 GCA_903870555.1 uncultured Caulobacteraceae bacterium | reverse complement strand
CGCCGCCTTCGACGGCTGCAACCTGAAAGCCGGCGCGCGTCAGGCCGTGTTCTCGCGCGGACCAGCCGACGCGCCGTTGATGATCGTCGGCGAGGCGCCGGGCGCGGACGAGGACGCCCAGGGCGCGCCATTCGTCGGCCGGGCCGGACAGCTGCTCGACCGGATGCTGGCGGCGGCGGGCCTCGCGGACCGGGCCTTCGTGACCAACACCGTGTTCTGGCGACCGCCCGGCAACCGCACCCCGACGCCCGCCGAGCAGGCCGTCTGCGCGCCGTTCCTGGAGCGGGCCATCGCCCTGGTGAAGCCCCGGGCGCTGCTGCTGGTCGGCGGCGCCTCGGCCAAGGCGATGCTGAAGAAGAGCGAAGGGATCTTGTCGCTTCGTGGCCGGTGGTTCGAATGGATCAGCGAGGATGGCGCCCTGGAGATCCCCGCCCTGCCGACGCTCCATCCCGCCTTCCTGCTCCGCCAGCCCGCGGCCAAACGCAAAAGCTGGGAGGACATGCTGATCCTGGCTGAACGTCTCGATCGGCCGCACCGACCGGCCTGATTCAGGCCGCGGAGACGAACAGGTCCGCCCGCGCCTGGGCCAGGCAGGCGGCCAGACCCGTGATGTCACGAAGCCGTTGCGTGGCTGGCGCGGCGTGGCGAAGGATCTGGGAACCGCTCGCCTCCAGGGCGCAGTCGAGCATCAGGTTGTCGGCCCGGCCGAAGGTTTCCACCAGCCAGCCGTCCTGATCCCGGCGAAGCCCGCCCAACCCCGCCTCGGCTTTGGCGGGAATGCGCTCGGCGTAGTCGCCGACCACATCGGTGTAACCGTAGACCCTCTTGCCGAGGCCCGTCATCAGGCCCAGCTCGAACGCCGTGCCGACATCGGCGCTCGGGCCACGGAACGGCGTCAGGTTGAAGATGCCGAAATCCGCCAGGGTCATCAGTTCGAGATTGGCGCGGTAGATCGCCATGGACACGCCCTGACCGTCGGCGGGCGAGGCCGACACGGCGGGATCGTTGTCGCCCGGGACCAGGGCGTCGAAGCCGAAATCGGCGCACAGAGCGGCCTTGCGCGCCATCACCGAAGGGGCGTCGGGCAGGAAAACCTCGGGCCCGGCGAGATAGACCGATCTGCGTGGCGTCATGCGAACCCTCCTGGTCCGTCCCGGCCCCCGGCGCGGCGTCGACCCTACAACAGGATCTTGTAACGAACAGCCAGGAATGGGGATATGTTCTTGTTTTGTTCGGGTGAAATCCCTAGGCTCGCGCCATGGCTCCTCCCCCAAAACGCGTCCGAGGACGCGGCGCCGAGTCGAACGCTTCTGGCCGATTCGAATCGCATCGGCTCGAAGCCTTCGACGATGGCTGGACCGGCGACGACGACATCCCACCGCCCTTGCGCACCACCGTCACGCCCGAGAAAGCCAGGGTGATCATCACCCGCAACGACAGTCCGGACGTCGGCTTCGACCGGTCGATCAATCCCTATCGGGGTTGCGAGCACGGCTGCATCTACTGCTACGCCCGCCCGGCCCACGCCTACATGGGCCTGTCGCCCGGGCTCGATTTCGAAAGCCAGCTGTTCTTCAAGCCCGAGGCCGCCAGGCTGCTTGCCGACGAACTGACCAAGGCCGCCTACAAGCCTGGCGTCATCCATATCGGCGGCAATACCGACCCCTACCAGCCGGTGGAACGGAGCCTGAAAATCACCAGGCAGGTCTTGCAGGTCCTGTCCGACTTTCGCCATCCGCTGTCGATCATCACCAAGTCGGCGTTGATCGTCCGCGACCTCGACATTCTCGGACCGATGGGCAAGGCGGGTCTGGCTCGCGCGGCGGTGTCGATCACCACCGTCGACCGGTCGCTGGCCCGGGCGATGGAGCCGAGGGCGGCGACGCCGGAGCGGCGACTCGACGCCGTGCGCCAGCTGGCCGACGCGGGGGTGCCGACGACGGTGATGTTCGCTCCGGTGATTCCCGGTCTCAACGATCACGAACTGGAGGCGGTGCTGCGGCAGGCCGCGGAGGCCGGCGCCGTCAGCGCAGGCTATGTCGCCCTGCGCCTGCCGCGCGAGATCAAGGACCTGTTCGCCGAATGGCTGGCGTCCAAACGGCCCGACCGGGCGGAGCGCGTGATGTCGCTGGTGCGCCAGATGCGCGGCGGCAAGGACTATGACGCCGAGTGGGGCAAGCGGATGAAGGGCGAGGGTCCGATCGCCGACATCCTCGGCCAGAGGTTCAAGTTCGCCCGCCTCCGCCACCGCCTCTACCGGATTCTACCGCCGCTGGATATCGGCGAGTTCCGCGTTCCGCCGCGGCCTGGGGATCAGCTGGAGCTGTTCGGCTGACCTCCGGCGTCAGACCAGCTTGACCTCCACGCCGGGCGTCCGGCCCACCCCCGCGGCGAAAGCCTTGTCGAACGTCACAAAGGCCTCACAACCCGCCGCGGCGGCGCGATGGAGGGCGTCGGCGAAATCCAGGCCCTCGGCCAGATCGTCGAGGGCGGCGCGGATGCGGGCCGGATTCTCCAGCGTGACCGTTGGAAGCCCGGCAAAAGCCTCAAGCGCCGCGGCGAGCCGCCTGGCGCGGTAGCCGCGGGCGCTGCGAAGCACCCATTCCGCCTCGAGCAACACGGTCGTGGCGACGAACACGGGCCCGCCGTCGATCAACGCCCTGGCCCGCGCCGCCTGTTCCGGATGATCCCCGGTGAGGTAGCGGACGACGATATTGGCATCAATCGCCAGCATCGCGCCGCCGGGCCTCCCGCGCGACGGCCGCGTCCATATCTTCGAGGGTCATCGGCGATCCGCCGTCATCGAGGCAGCCGTAGACTGCCGCTGGGTCGGCCACGGCGAACAGGGGCGCGGCCCGCAACAGCACGCCCTCGGCGGTGTCTTCGACCGTCTAACTCGTCCCTGGCCCCCAGCCACGCGCGTTGCGGATGGCGACGGGAAGGATCACCTGCCCTTTGGTGGATAGGGTGGTCGTGGCGGCGTTCGTTCCGGTGGCCATCGGCGATTTCCCGCTAACCCGGTAAGACAAAGGTAAGATAGGGCGCTCCAGGACGGCCTGCAAGATCAGTCGGCCTGGACCGCCTTCGCGAACAGCACCGCCTTGGTCAGGAACGCGCTATCGCGGGCGCGTTCGGTCAGGCCGGCGGCGGCGAACAGGGCGGTCAGGTCGGTCTCGCCGTAGCTCTGGTAGTAGGGCTCGTGGAAGTAGGCGGGGAAGGCTTCAAGCAAGCGGGCGAGGTTCGGCTCATCCGATGGCTGGATCGAGTCGGCCAGGGCCAGCAGACCGCCGGGCTTGAGAACCCGGGCGATCTCGGCGGCGACCAAGGGCCGGATCTTGGGCGGCAGCTCGTGGAACAGGTAGACGCAGGTCACGGCGTCGAGGCTGGCGTCGGCGAACGGCAGGCGCTCGGCGTTGGCCTGGACCAGGCGCGCGCCGGGCAGGCCCCTGCCCGCTTCCTGAAGGTAGGGCAGCGACAGGTCGACGCCGGCCAGGCCGGCGCGCGGGAACGCCCTGGCAAGATCGCGCAGGAAACCGCCGGCGCCGCAGGCCACGTCGACGAGGACCAGGTCCCGCTGATCGCGGCCTCGCCACGCCTGGGCCAGCAGCGACAGGGCCCGGCGGCGCATGGCCGCGGCGGTTCCCGCGAACAGGGCCTCGACCTGGGTCTCGTAGCGCCGGGCGCTGTCCTCGGTGAACCAGCCGCCGGACTGGAAGTGGAAGTTCTGCCGATAGTAGACCGGGTAGGCGGCGCTGTCGGGCGCCTCCGCGCGGGCCTCGACCCCGCCATCGCGGCGGCGGCGGGCCTCGACCTTGCGGGCGTCAAGCAGGAAATCGGCCGCGCCGCGCCAGGCGGCCAGGGGATCGGCCGGCAGATCGTCCATCGCCGGATAGAGACCACGCGCCACATCGGCGGCGTCCTTGTCGAAGGCCTCGGTCCAGGCGCGGCGCAGGAAGCCGCGGGGGGCTGGCGCGGCCTTCGCGGCGAAGCCCTCCGGCGGGGCGCCGGTGGGCCGGGTGATCGCACGCACGGCCACCGCAGCGGCGCCCCACCATACGGCCTTGACCGCGGCGCGGACGCGCTGGGCGGAGCGATCGGCCGCGAAGGCGCCGCCGTGAGGCGCGGGCGAGGGCGCGGATGAGGGCGCGGAATCGGGCACGGG
>CAIQDO010000233.1 GCA_903870555.1 uncultured Caulobacteraceae bacterium | reverse complement strand
TCCGATGGACGGCGGCAACAACAAGGGCATGCCGTTCCCCCTGCGCGTGGTGCGGCGGGGAGACATGGTGCGAGGCCTGCCGATGGCCGCCCGTCAGATCACGGTGACCTGGGACTGGCAGGGGCGGACCTGGTCACTGGACGACTATATGAAGGCCTATAACGTCTCCGGCGTGATGGTGCTGAAGGATGGCCAGATCATCCTCGAGCGATATGCCGCCGGCCGCCAGCCGACCGACCGCTGGGTGTCGCAGTCGGTGGCCAAGTCGGTAACCTCCCTCTTGGCCGGCGCGGCCATCCAGGATGGCAAACTCCATCTGACCGACCCGGTGACGCGATACGTCCCGGAACTCGCCGGCTCTGCCTATGACGGCGTTTCGGTTCGCGACATCCTCACCATGAGTTCCGGGACGGCGTGGCGGGAGGGCTATGTCGACGGCTCGTCGGATCTGTTCAAATACTACGCCGCGGCCATGGCCGGGGACCCTGTCGCCGACTTCCTCAAGACCCTGCCCCGGGCGCATCCGCCCGGATCGACCTTCCACTACAATACCGCCGAGGCCCATCTCGCCGGCCTCGTCGTCTCCCGGGCGGCCGGCATGCCCCTGGCCGACTATCTCTCCGAAAAAATCTGGAAGCCCTATGGCATGGAGCGCGACGCCGCCTGGCATGTCGACCGGCAGGGGCGCGAATTCGCCGGCTGCTGTCTTCTGATGACCCTGGCCGACTACGCCCGGCTTGGGGAATTCGCGCTGGAGGATGGGGTGGCGAACGGCAAACGCATCCTGCCGCCCGGATGGATCGCCGAATCGACGCGCCGACAGATCGACAACGGCCGCCCGGCGCCCGCCGGCTATGGCTATCTGTGGTGGATCGGGCCCGAGGCCTATGAGGCTTCGGGGATCTTCGGCCAGTCCATATTGGTCTATCCGAAGGATCGGCTGGTGATCGCCGTCAATTCGGAGTGGGCGAAGCCGGACGACAAGGCCCTGTTCGAGGCGCTAGGCGCCTTCCAGGGCGCGGTCCGTCGGGCGGCCCTGGCCGACGCCGCCCCGCGCTGAGCCGGTCTGCAACTATGCATGACCAATGGCGTCCCGCGGCAGTTCGAAGCGGCTGAAGCCGCCGAGGCTGGGAGGTCCGGCGCTGATCCACGACTCGACCGGCGCCGCACCCTGGCGCAGCGCCGATACCATCGAACCGCAGGTGAAACCGATCAGCCCGCTGTCGGGGCTGCGCAGGCGGCAGACTGGATGGCGGGGGTCATCGAAGGCGCTGAGGGCGGCCTGGACCTCCGCCAGGCCTGGCCGGCCCGCGGACAGCCGCTCCTCCAGCGACGCCAGCCGCGCGACCGTGTTCTCGCGTTGCGCCTCGGTCTCGGCGCGGCCCATCTCCGCGCCGAGCGGATGGTTGGTGTGCAGGATGCGCATCGGGTCCGGCGCCTGGTATTCGGTCACGCCCGCCGCGCTGGCCTCGAACGAGCGCGCGGCGCCGGCCTGGGCGATCACATAGTGCTGGTTGGTGGCGTGAGGAATCGCCCGCACCATCCCTGACGCCTCCGCCAGGTCGCGGCACTGCAGCAGGCGGCGCAGCACGAAGGCGACCGGCAGGCCTTCGGGGGCCGAGGGAAGCTGGGGTATCGAGTTGACGCAGACACCCAGGCCCGCGGCGTTGACGCCCATCAGGCCGATCATGCCGGCGGCGCTGAACGCCTGAACGCCCGGCGCCTCCCCGCCCCGCTCCAGGCGCAGGGCGATCTGCCAGCCATCGGTATAGCCGCCGAGGTCCATGTTCTGGCCGATCCATGTCGGCCCGTCGGCGGTGACGATCGCGAAGCTGCTGCACTTCTCCAGCGGCTCGGAAGCCGCCTGCCGCCGCGCCCGATAGGCCCATTCCTCATCCAGCAACTGCAGCGCGAAGATCAGGTCGCGGGGAAGGTCGGCGCCGTCGGCGATCCCGTCCGTCTCTTCCAGCAGGTCGGGCGCCCACCGGGATATCGCCGGACGGAAATCGGTGTCCCGCAGCAGGTTTCGGGCATAGGCCTCTCCCTCGCCGAGACCGGCCTGAGCCAGACTGTCCAGCCAGGCTCCTAGGTGCCCCTGGACCTTGGCTTTCAGCCTTTGGCCGTGCTGGAGCCCGCGCTGGTAGGCCCCGCCGGCCAGATCCGTCGCTTCGATGAGCATAGCCGCCTCCGCTAGGCCTGGCCGGCTTCCCAGGCCGCCCGGCGTTCCTCGGCCAGACGGGTGCGTTCGGCGCGTGCCTCTGGATCCCAGGCGGTTCGTGGGCCGGTGTGCATGCCGCCGTCGACCAGCAGGGAGGTTCCGGTGACGAACTCGGAATCGGAACTCGCGAAGAACAGACAGGCCTTGGCGATGTCCTCGGGCAGGCCTGGTTTCGGGATCGGCTGAGCGTTGTGGGCGTTCTGCCGCATCGAGTCCTTGATCATCCGCGCGAGGCCGTCTGGGACCGTCGCGGCCGGGGTGAAGATTTCTGTCAGGATCAGCCCCGGGCAGATGGCGTTGATCCGGATGTTGTCCCTGCCCAGTTCGGCCGCCGCGCAGCGGGTCAGGTGCATCACCGCCGCCTTGGCGACGGAATAGGCGATCGGGCCCGCTCCGGCCTGGGTCCCGGCGATAGAGGCGGTGTTGATGATCGAGCCGCCGCCCACGGCCTTCATGTGCGGAATGGCGTAGCGGATGCCAAGCGCCACCGATCGCAGCAGCAGGTCCTGGCTGAAGTCCCAGGCCGCGCCGGTCATTTCCGCGATCGTCTGGGGAGAACCGCCGGCGCCGGCGTTGTTGAACAGGATGTCGAGCCGGCCGAAGGTGTCGACGGCCGCCCGCATCGTGCTTTCGATGTCGGTTTCCGACATCACGTCGCAATGATGAAAGGCCACCGCCCCGTCGAACCGGGCAGCCAAGGCGACGCCCTTGTCGTCCTGAATGTCGGCGGCGATGACCCGGGCGCCCTCGGCGACGAACAACTCCACCGTGCCCAAGCCGATGCCCGAGCAGGCGCCGGTGACCACCGCCACGCGGCCCTTAAGTCGATCCATGCCGTCGCCTCCCTGTTCGCCGTCTTGTTGGGGCGAGCCTAGAGGGGCGGAGGGGATGGGGCAATCGGAGACGGTGTGGGGGCATGCAGGGTGTGGGGACGCCCCCTCCGTCTCGCGCTTCGCGCGATCCACCCCCGCGCTTCGCGCAAGGGAGGATTTTCCTATCCTCCCCCGCTTGCGGGGGAGGGGGACCGCCGAAGGCGATGGAAGGGGCGTACTCGCTCCCCTCTCCTGGCCTCGTTGTCTTACTTCGGCTTGGGTGCGAACAGGACGCAGTAGCCGGTGGGGGAGATCACGCCGGCGACGACCTTGCACTGGCCAGGCGCCGTGGCCTTGGCCCCGGGAATGAAGTAGTTGCACTTGCTGCACTGCTGGGCGCCCTTCGGCGTCGCCTGATACTTGGCGTTGGCCTGGGGCATGGTGCCGGCGGCCTGGGCGGATCCGGCGGCCGCCAGCAGCGGAAGGCCCGACAGGGTCGCGGCCCCGATCAGGATCGTGCGACGCGTCGCGGTCTTCGGTGTCTCAGTCATGGAATCTTCCTCTCGCGTTTATTGATTGTGCGCGCCCGCCTCGTCGGAGCCTAGCGAAGCGCCAGCGCGAGTCCACGGCATAGCGCAAACCATCTGTCAGGGAAATCCCGACATTGACCGGTCGGGCTTGCGGTTCGCCGCCCATTCGGGCGATCTGGAAAAAAATCCCAGAGGGACCGCCATGACGCCCGACCCGTTGTTCGATCTCACCGGCAAGATCGCCCTGATCACCGGCGGCAGTCGGGGGCTGGGTCTGCGCATCGTGCGGGCCTTCGCCGAGCGCGGCGCCGATGTGATCATCGCCAGCCGCAAGCTCGACGCCTGCGAGGCCGCCGCCGAGGAGGTCCGCGCCCTGGGCCGCCGCGCCCTGGCGGTTTCCGTCCACGCCGGCCGCTGGGCCGAGATGGACCGTCTGGTCGAGATCGCCTACGCCGAGTTCGGTCGCATCGACATTCTTGTCAACAACGCCGGCATGTCACCGGCGGAGCCCTCGCACCAGGTCAGCGAGTCCCTGTTCGACAGCATCATGAATCTCAACTTCAAGGGTCCGTTCCGCCTGGCGTCCCAGGTCGCCAAGCGCATGGCCGATGGCGACGGCGGCGTGATCATCAACGTCTCGTCCAACGCCGCCCTGATGCCGATGCCGGCGGTGGTGCCCTATGCCGGCGCCAAGTCGGCGATCAACGCCATGACCGTGTCCTTTGCCCGCGAATACGGCCCCAAGGTGCGGGTCAACACCCTGTCGCCCGGCCCGTTCCTGACCGACATCGCCAACGCCTGGACGGAGGAAGCGCGTCAGAAGTCCAATAACGCCCTGGGCCGCCCGGGCCTGCCCGAGGAGATCGTGACCGCCGCCCTGTTCCTCGCCAGCCCCGCCTCGTCCTTCACCACCGGCGCCGTCATCCGCGTCGACGGCGGGCACTGAGCCGTCAGGCGTTGCGCGCCACCAGGCCGCCATCGACGGGTATGGTCACGCCGGTGATGTAGGAGGCCGCCGGCAGGCACAGGCTGAGGGTGACATGGGCCACCTCCTCGGGATTTCCGTAGCGGCCCATCGCCGTGCGGCGTTTGGCGAAGATGGTCTTGTGCTCATCGAGGATGCCGGCGGTCATGCCGGTGTTGATCGGCCCGGGACAGACGCAGTTGACGGTGATTCCCTCGCGGCCGAGCTCCACCGCCAAGGCGCGGGTCAGGCCGGTCACCCCGGCCTTGGCCGCGCAATAGATGCTGTCCAGCGCCGTCGCGCCGAGGGCCTCGGTGGAGGCGATGTTGACGATCCGCGGGCTGGAGGACTTGCGCAGGAAGGGCAGGGCGGCGCGGATGATCCTCTGGTGCGAGGTCAGCAGGATCGGAACCATCCAGTCCCACAGGGCGTCGTAGCCGTCGTCGTCGATGCGGCGAAAGCCCGACACCCCGGCGTTGTTGATCACCACGTCCAGGCCGCCGAAATGGGCGGCGATCTCGGGAACAAGGGTCTTGATCACCGCGGCGTCGCCGACGTCGAACGCCCAGGCCCGGGCCTCCCCGCCCTCGGCGCGGATCGCCGCGGCCACGGCCTCGGCGGACTCGAAGGTGACGTCGGTGACGGCCACCTTGGCGCCCTCACGAGCGAACACATGGGCGGTGGCCCGGCCCATGCCGCTGGCGGCGCCGGTGACCAGCACGATCCTGCCCGCGACCGAGCGGCTGAGGTGGGGGACGGGATCCATGGCGCAATTCCTCCGAAGGCGACCGTCTTTGGCGCGGTCGCGACCGGGCGACCTAAACGGTCGCGGCGGCCGATTGTCCAGAGCGCCGATCTGCTGCGGCTCGCCACGATCCCGCCCCGGGCGGGTGGTTGAAAGGCGCCATGGACCGGCGCCGCCAGAACCAGAGTCGCGTCCTCGCCGCCGCGGTCAGCCTCCTCGCCCATGGCGCCCTGCTGTTCGCGGTGCTGTCCCTGCCGGGTAAGGCGCCGCCGCCCCTCGACGAGACGCCACCGATCACCGTCGAACTGGTCGACCTGCCGAGCCTGTCGCCCGACCCCATGCCCGCGCCGGCCGCGCCGGCCAAGGCGGCCCCGGCCCGCGCCGCGCCCAAGCCTCAAAGGATCAAGGCCCGGCCGACGCCGCCGCGCGCCGCCGCCCTGACCCTGGCGTCGGCGCCGCCGGCGGTCGAGCCGCGGCTGACGGACGCGCAATTGGCCGGCGCGACGGTCGCGGGGTCGGGCGCGGGCGGAGGTTCGGGGGGCGGGGGCGGCGGCGTCTGCGACATGCCTGGCCGGGTGCAGGCGGCCCTGCGCCAGGATCCCCTGGTGCGGTCGGCGGTCGCCGGCCTGGGCGGCAGGGCAGCGCTGGTGTGGAACGGCGATTGGGTGCGCAGCGGTCGCGAGGATGGCAAGGGTCTGGCCGCGGTCCGCGAGGCGATCCTGTGGTCGGTCGGCTTCGCGCCGAAGGTCTGCCTGAGTCAGCCGGTGCGGGGGCTGGTGCTGATGTCGGTCGACGCGAGGGCCGGCCCGTTCCGCCTGGCCGTGGGCACGGCGGCCTGGCGGTGGTCCGACCTTCTCACGCCGCGATCGGCGCCGGGCTGACAAACGCCGCCCGGCGCCAGACGAGGACTAGTTGAGGACGATAACCACCACGCGGCGGTTCTGGGCCTTGCCCTCCTTGGTCGTGTTCGGAGCGACCGGGGAATCGGCGCCATAGGAGATGGTCGACATCCGGTTCAGCGCGACGCCCTGCTGGTTAAGGAACCGGCGAACCGCTTCCGCCCGTTCGGCGCCGAGCGCCTGGTTCTTGGCCGGCTTGCCGGAGGCGTCGGTGTGGCCCTGGATCTCGATGAAGACGTTCTTGTTTTCAGCCTTCAGCTTGACGGCGAAGTCGGTCAGCCGGGTCTTGGCTTCGGCCGACAGGTCCGAGCCGTTGACCGGGAACTTCACCGAATCGTCCGACAGCACCATCGAATAGAGGAACTTGCCCTCGGCCAGCTTGCCGGCCGCCTGGGCGCGGTCGAGCGCCTCGCGGGTGTTCTTGTCGAGGTCGCCCAGACGGGCGTCATGTCCCTGCAGTCGGCCCTGCTGGGCGTCGACCTGAGCCTGGGTGGCCTTGACCTTGCTGTCGACGCCGCCGACCTCTGCACGCACGAAGTCCTTGGTCGCGCAGCCCGCGAGGCCGACGACACCGGCCGCCACGATCGCCATCCAGGGAGTGAATTTCCGCATTTTTTGGTTTCCTACCTAAGTTTCGCCCCGGGAACCCAAACACAGGCATGAAGGCCGAATTGTGTTGAAGGCGACGGTTGATCGCCAGCCTGAGACGACGGGTCGCGGGCGCCCGCGGAACGGGCCGGCGAACTTCCGTATCCTGATGATGAGGCTGAACCGTCGCTGGCCTGGGTTGCCGGTCGACCAATGGTTCGATATGTATCTAATTAGACAACTATCGAACTAAGAGACTCGGCCATGCCCGATATCCTCCTCGCCTTCTTCAAGGCCATGGCTCACGAGAGCCGCCTGCGCATCGTCGGCCTGCTGTCTCAGGGCGAACGCAGCGTCCAGGATCTTGCGGAGGCGTTGGATCTCAAGGAGCCGACGGTGTCGCATCACCTGGCCCTGCTCAAGGCTCAGGGGCTGGTGACGGTGCGGGCCGAGGGCACGACACGCTGGCACGCCCTCGATCTGAGCGCCCTGGAACGCCTCAGCCGCCGGGTGCTGGAGGCCCAGGCGTTCGGCGGCGACGCCCCCGCGCCGAAGGCGGACGGCGAGGCCAAAATCCTTCAGGCCTTCCTCGATCCTGACGGCCGACTCAAGGTGATCCCCGCCGCCCGGCGCAAGCGCACCGTGGTGCTGCGCTGGCTGGCCCGCGCCTTCGAGCCCGACCGCCGCTATAGCGAGAAGGAGGTCAACGCCCTGCTGCAGCAGCGTCACTGGGACAGCGCCACGCTACGCCGCGAACTGGTCGGCCACGCTATGCTGACGCGCGAGGCGGGCGTCTATTGGCGCCTGCCCGAATCCGGCTGGCTGGAAGGCGGGCCGGCCTGACCGGCAGGCGTCATTAGTCCCGACCCATCGCGAACAAGGGTTGAAAACAGCCAAGGATCAGACGCCCGGCGTCGAACGGTGGTGCTCCGGCCGTGTCCAGCACCCCGTCCTCATGCATTCTGGCCTCGGCGGCCTCGAAGCTCGCCTTGTCGGGCCAGACCTGCCAGGTGAACACGATCTTCTCCCCGGCCCTGGCGGCGACGGCGCGGCGAAAATCGGTCTGCTTGCCGTCGGGAACGAAGTCTTCCCAGGACTCGACGATTTCCAGGCATCCATAGTCCCTGAAAATCCGGGCCCCGTTCTCAGCCCATCGCCGATAGGCCTCTATCTTGTCCTCGGGCACGGGAATGACCAATCCGGCGACGTACATCCTGAGGGCTCCTCCGGCGTGGCGTTCAGGTCAATTTGCCACCGTCATCCAAGATGTCGAGCCGGCGACCGCCCGGTTGACTGACCCGCCGTCACAACGGCTTTCGGGAGGCAGAGCCCGCGCCGGGCCGACATAAAGGAAACGCCTGTGGCCCTGTCCCCTGAACTGCGCGCCGGCCTCAGCCTGCCGGCCATCTGCGCGCCAATGTTCCTGGTCACCGGCCCGGACCTGATCCGCGAGACCTGCAAGGCCGGTGTGATTGGCGCCCTGCCAAGGCAGAACGCGCGCGACTTCGAGACCTTCACCGCCTGGCTTACGGGCGTCCGCGCCGACCTGATCGCCCATGAGCAAAGCACCGGCCGGGCCACCGCGCCGATCGCCGTAAACCTGCCGACCCGCTTTCCGGACGACGAGCTGAAGGCCCATTTCGAGTTGTTCCACCAATGCGGCGTCAAGCTGCTGATCACGGTCGGCGGCGATCCTACGCCGATGGTGGCGCGGGCCCACGACGCCGGCATGACCCTGTTGCACGACATCACCTCGATCCGCTTCGCCGAGAAAGCCATCGGCGCGGGGGTGGACGGGGTAATCTGCATCGGCGCCGGCGGCGGCGGCCATTCTGGCACGCTCAGCCACCTGTCGCTGATCCGTCAGGTGCGCGCGATCTTCGACGGGATCATCGTCATGGCTGGGGCGGTGTCGGACGGGGCGACGATACGCGCCGCCGAGGTGCTGGGCGCCGACCTTGCCTACCTTGGCACCCGCTTCATCGCCACCGTCGAGGCCGACGCCCCGGCGGCCTACAAAGATCTGTTGATCAGCCAGACCTCCAACGACCTGATCTACACCCCCAAGGTGGCGGGGGTCGCCGCCAACTGGCTGGTGGAGTCCTTGCGCCGGGCCGGACTCGATCTCGACAACCTGCCTGAACCGCTCGGCCGGGGGATGCGCCACGACCATTTGCCGCCTGGCGCCGAGCCCTGGCGCACCCTGTGGAGCGCGGGCCAGGGCGTCGACCTTATCCACGACGTTCCCACCGTCGCCGAACTGGTGGCCCGCCTTATCGCCGAATACGACGCGGCGTGCCGCACGCCGGACATGCGAGGAGCAAGAACCCCGGCCGCGGTCTAGCGCGCCGCGATCCTCTGCCCGTCCTTCGTCGCCGTCAGGTGGGCGGGCACCAGAAGGATGACCGGCAGGATCAGGACATAGACGATGATTGTCACCACCACGGTGGGGATGAACCCGCCGTGCTTGTCGTAGATCCAGGTTCCCAGCAGATCCCCGGCCCGCACCGAGAAGAAATAGAAGGCCTGGAACAGCATCATCATCATGCCCTGACAGCCGCGCGGCGCCGAACGGATGACGAGGTCGACCAGGGCGGCCTGGGCGATGCTGCCCAGGATGCCCATCGGCACGGCGGCGATCAGGGCGCCGACCGCGTCGTGCACCAGCAGCAGCGGCGCCATCTGGAACACGGCCAGGGCGAAGCCGAACCACAGCAGAGGACGCAGCGCCACCTTCTGACTGAGCCAGCCATACAGGGCGTAGACCGGCAGAAACGAGCCGAAAAAGATCCCCTGCCACGCGCCCCATTGGGCGTCGGTCGCGTGCAGGTGATCGACGATGTGATACTGCAGCACCGTTCCGGTCGCGGGCGCGAACTGCCACAGGAGCTGGATCAGCATGGCCGGGTAGATCGGCCAATGCCGCGCGATGCGCTTCAGATCCGCCAGGGGATGCGCGGCGGGCTGATGGTCGCGCGCTTCGGCGAACACCCATTTCGGTCCGACAATGCCGAGGAGGGCGATCGCCAGCATCAGCCCGCCGGCGCAGAAAAACAGAACGCGGGCCGCCGCGGCTGCGCCCTGCCCCTCGAGGGTTTGGCTCAGCAGGCCGCCGCCGATGAAGGAGATCAGGTCGGGCAGGGCGGCGCCGATGCTGATCACGCTGCTCATCTGGCCGGAAACCGCATGCTTCTGCGCGAGGGTGTTGGTGATGCCGTAGGCGGCGCTGGACACCATTCGGAACGCCATGGTGGCGATGAACAGCCCGCCCAGGAACACCGCATAGGTCGGGGCGGCCAAGGCCATGACCCCGTAGATCAGGGCGGTGACGACGCCGAACACCAGCAGATGGGCGCGGTCGCCGCCACCGAACGGGCTCCACCGGTCGCGCAGGAAGCCGAACAGGAAGCCGACGATCAACGGCAGGCCGATCCACAGTTTGAAAACCGCCAGTTCGTTGGACCGCAGATGCATCCGATTCTTCAGGAAGAAGGTGACCGGGATGTCGATCATGCCGCCGCTCGGGGCCGAGAAGTTCATCAACACCAGCACCAGGCCGCCAAAGGCGAACGCCTGAAGGCGCTGTCGATCCGACAGGCCGATCGCCGCATCGACCGGGTGGGATCGTGCGACGTCGTCGGAGGAACTCATGCCTGCATGGCCTCTTCTTTCTCGACGAACAGCCGGAGAATCTCCCCCGCCCCTCTCGTGACGGTAGAGCACGAACGCCACGCCGCCAATCGCGCGCACTTTGGACCCGTCGTTGTCGTGTGATCCGCTCATCGCCCGCGCAGGAATGTCTTCGTGGGGGCAGGGTCGGACGCATTCCGGTCCAGCGCCGTGGCGCCGGGCACTACGCCCGCGGCGTGTCAAACACTCTGGCTGGTCTGATCGCCCAGGCGTCCCCTCAACAGCCAGCCGAACACCAAGCTGGCGGTCGCCGCGCCGACCAGCTGCGCGGCGATGAAGCCAGGCGCGGATGTTGGGGCGATCCCCGCGAAGGTGTTGGAAAGGCAGCGGGCGAGCGTCACCGCCGGATTGGCGAAGGACGTCGAGGCCGTGAACCAGTAGGCCGAGGTGATGTAAAGACCGACGATCATCGGCGTCGCCTCCGGCCGGAACCGGATGGAGCCGAGAATCGCGGCGATCAGGCCAAAGGTGGCGATGCCTTCCGAAAACACCTGAGCCGGTCCGTCTCTGAGCTTGGTCGACACCTGCAGGATCGGTTCGGCGAACATCGCATGGGCGGCCCAGACGCCAAGCGCGCCGCCCGCGACCTGGGCGACGATATAGGCCAGCGCCAGTCCCCATCCGATCTCGCGCCGCGCGGCGAACACCAGGGTCACCGCCGGGTTGAAGTGCGCGCCGGACAGCGGTCCGAAGACGGTGATCAAAACCACCAGCGCCGCGCCGGTCGCGATGGTGTTGCCCATCAGCGCAATGGCGATGTTGCCGCCGGCGAGACGGTCGCCCATGATCCCCGAGCCGATTACCACCGCCAGCAGCAAGGCCGTGCCCAGAGCCTCGGCCGCCAATCGCCGCGACATGGAAAAGGGGTGGAGAGGCGGCTCCAGGCTCGCGCCCGCCGCGCCCGTCGTTGCCGATTCGGTCATTCGGCAGACCCGGGCTGGCCCGGCGACGTGCCGATACTGTCCAGCCGACGCTGCAGGGAGAGCCTGTCGAGCGACGCCATGGGCAGGTTCACGAACAGGGTGAGCCGGTTGTTCAGCATCCGGTAGGTGTCGGCGAAGGCGACGCCGATCTCGGCCAGCGATCCGGTCACGGCGGCCGGATCTGGCAGGCCCCAATGGGCGGTCATCGGTTGGCCGGGCCAGATCGGGCAGACCTCGGCGGCGGCGTTGTCGCAGACCGTGAACACGAAATCGAGCTTGGGGGCGTCAGGCCCCGAGAAGCCCTCCCAGGATTTCGAGCGGAACTCGTCGGTCGGGTAGTTCAGGCTCTTCAACAGATCGAGGGCGTGGGCGTTGACCGTTCCCGTCGGCATCGAGCCTGCGGAATAGGCCTTGAAGCGGCCGGCGCCGATCCGATTGAGGATCGCCTCGGCCAGGATCGATCGCGCCGAATTACCGGTGCACAGGAACAGGACATTGAGCGGCGGCTTGTCCGGCGTGGCGTTCATGACAGGGCTCCTTGGGGGCGGTCACAGCAGGCGGCGCGCGCCGCGACGTCGGCCAGGGGCGAGCAGATTTCGGGCCGGCCCTGGCAACAGTCTTCCATCAGATAGACGAGCAACTGGCTCATGCTGTCGTAGTCGGCGGTATAGATGATCGACCGCCCGTCCCGTCGGCTGATGGCCAGTCCGGCGTTGGCCAGGACGTTGAGTTGCGCCGACAGGGTGTTGGGCGTGATCTCCAGGGCGCGGGCAATGTCTCCCGCCGCGGCGCCCTGCGGCCCGGCTTTCACCAGGAAGCGAAAGACGGAGAGACGCGCCGGCTGCGCCAGGGCGGAGAGTCGCTTGACCGCGAGAATTAATTCCATAATTCCAAATTTATGGAATTAATAACGATTGTCAATCCTCTGGCGTTCGCGGCTCGCCCTATTTTACCGGTGTCCAGGTCTGGGACTGGCAGAACGGGCCGAGGCAGCCGGTCACGCTAAGCGTGCCGTCGGGCGACCGGCTGATGCGGGCCTGGTAGGTGCGTCCGGACCGTGCGTCATAGATCCGGCCCCCGTCCCAGGCGGTTTCGCCGCGATGGAAGGCGTACAGCAGCCGCACCCCCACCAGCGGCCGCGTCCGGAGCGATGGGTCGGGGTTCTTGGCGTCGAGCACACCCTTCGGATTGGGCTTCACCCACACCACCGTCCCGCAGGGCGAGCCGTCGCCGCAGTCCTTGACCTCGATCTGAGCGGTGCGCTCGCCGGTGAGCCAGCGGCCACTGACGTCGAGATTGGCCGAGGCGACCGCCGGACCGGCGGCCATCGCCGTCAGGGCGGCGAGGAGATGACGGATCTTCATTGGCCCTCCGCTGCCGTCGGCGCGACGAGACCGGACGCGCCCGCTCACGACAACCTATCGCGAAAATCGGCGTAGTCGAACCGCCGCACGACCCTCAAGGCGTCGGTGTCGCTGTTCCACAGGGCGATCGCCGGCAGCGGCACGCCATTGAAGGTGTTGGTCTTGACCATCGAATAGTGGGCCTGGTCGAGGAAGGCGAGGCGGGCGCCGGGCTCGGGCGGCGAATCGAAGCGGTAGTCGCCGATGATGTCGCCGGCCAGACACGACGGCCCGCCGAGCCGGACCGTCACCGCTGTCTCGCTGTCGCTCTCGTTCAGCATCGCCGGCCGGTAGGGCGCCTCGATCACGTCGGGCATGTGGCAGGTCGCCGAGATGTCGGTGATCGCCACCGGCCCGCCGTTGTCGAACACATCTAGAATCTCGCCGACCAGCACGCCCGCGTCCAGGGCGATGGCCTCGCCTGGTTCGAGATAGACCTGCAGGCCGTGACGCTCGGCGATGTCGCGCAGCAGGGTGACCAGCCCCTCGCGATCATAGTCGGCCCGGGTGATGTGATGGCCGCCGCCAAGGTTGAGCCACGTCAATCCCGCCAGCATCCCGGCCAGCTTTGGCTCCAGCGATTGCCAGATCCGCCGCAGCGGCTCGACCCCCTGCTCGCACAGAGCGTGGATGTGCAGGCCGTCGACCCCCTCCAGGTGCTCCAGACGCAGTTGCGACACCGGAAAGCCAAGCCGGGAGCCGTTCTGGCAGGGATCATACTTGGCGACCTCCGCCTCGCTGTGCTCGGGGTTCAGCCTCAGGCCGATGTCGAACACCGCTCCCTCGGCCCGCGCCTGGGCGATCGCGCCGGCGAACCGGGCCAGCTGGGCCGGGGAATTGAAGATCACGGTGTCCGACAGCCGCAGGATCTCGGGCAGATCCTCTCCACGGTAGGCCGGGGCGTAGGTGGTCAGCTCGCCCCGGTAATGCTCCCGCGCCAGCCGCGCCTCCCAGAGGCCCGAGGCGCAGACGCCATCCAGATGGTCGCCGACCAGATCGGCCAGGGCCCACATCGAGAAGGCCTTCAACGCCAGCAGCACCTTGGCGCCCGACCGCTCGCCGACATCCTTGAGCACGGCCAGATTGCGCCGCACCGCCGCCTCGTCGACGACGAAGCATGGGGAGGGGACGCGGCCGAGGTCGAGCCGAGCGAAGGCCCCCGGGCCGGCGGCGTGGGTTTCCATCGGTTTCGCGCCGCTCAGAACGCCAGCGGAGCGGCCAGCTCCCGCGCCTGCCAGGGCAGGCCGTGCCGGTTCAGCATCGCCATGAACGGATCGGGATCGAGCTGCTCGATGTTGAACACCCCCGCGCCGGTCCATTGGCCCGTCAGCATCAGGGCCGCGCCGATCATCGCCGGCACGCCGGTGGTGTAGCTGACCGCCTGGCTGCCGGTCTCGGCATAGGCGGCCTCGTGGTCGCAGATATTGAGGACATAGACCGTCCTGCCCCGTCCGTCCTTTTCGCCGGTGGCGATCACCCCGATGTTGGTCTTTCCCCGTGTCGCGGCGCCGAGGGTCGAGGGGTCAGGCAGCAGAGCCTTCAGGAATTGCAACGGGACGATCTCGCGGCCCTCGAACATCACCGGATCGATCCGGGTCAGGCCGACATTGCCGAGCACCTCCAGGTGCCGCAGGTAGGATTCGCCGAAGGTCATCCAGAAGCGGATCCGTTTGATCTCCGGGTAGAACCGGGCCAGGGACTCCAGCTCCTCGTGATACATCAGGTACATGTCGCGCGGCCCGACCGCCTCGAAGTCGAACCGCTGCCTGCGGGCCAGCGCCGGCCCCTCGACCCAGGCCCCGGCCTCCCAATGCCGCGACGGGGCGGTGACCTCGCGGATGTTGATCTCGGGATTGAAGTTGGTGGCGAACGGCAGGCCGTTGTCGCCGCCGTTGCAGTCGAGGATGTCGAGGGTGTCGATCCGGTCGAGCAGATGCTTGCGGACATGGCCGGTAAACACCGAGGTCACGCCGGGGTCGAAGCCGCAGCCGAGCAGCGCCATCAGCCCGGCTTCGGCGAACCGGTCCTGATAGGCCCACTGCCAGCCATAGGAGAACCGGGCCTCGTCGCGCGGCTCATAGTTGGCGGTGTCGAGATAGTTCACCCCGGCCGCCAGGCAGGCCTCCATGATCGCCAGATCCTGGTAGGGCAGGGCGAGGTTGACCACCAGCCGTGGCTTGACCGCCGCGATCAGCGTCGTGGTCGCCGCGATGTCGTCGGCGTCGATCTGGGCGGTGTCGATGGTCACGCCCGTCCGGCCCTTCACCGAGGCGGCGACGGCGTCGCAGCTCGACCGGCGGCGGCTGGCCAGGGTGATGTGGGAGAACACCTCCGGCGCCATCGCCATCTTGTGGACCGCCACCGACCCGACGCCGCCCGCGCCGATGACAAGCACCTTGCTCATCCGTGCCCTTCCTGACGCTGTACCAACTCAGCCGCCTGGAAGCGGCGTCGCGGGTCTTAACACGCGCGCGACGCGATTACCGCCCGGATTTGATCTGATCGCCCGCGCGAGCCGCCCAAAAGCGATAGGGGCGCCGGTCTCGCAACCGGATCGTCGGTCATGCTTTCCGAGACCATGCGCCTCGATACCTTGACGTTCGAAAAGGACATCGTCACCCGTGACGGCCTGAGGCTGCGGCTGCGGCCTGTCGAGGCCGGCGACGCCCCGGCCCTGGTCGACATCTGCCAGGCCTCGACGCCCGACGATGTGCGCATGCGCTTTCTCGGCACGATTCGCGCGGCGCCGGGGTCGCTGTTCAACAAACTGTCGGACTACGATCACGACCGGCAGATCGCCATGGCGGCCTACGACCCAGCCGCTCCTGCCCGCGACCGGCGGTTCCTGGCGGTGGTGCGGCTGATCCTGGCCCCGGACGACAGCCACGCCGAATTCGCCATCATGGTCCGCTCGGACATCAAGGGCCACGGCCTCGGCCATCGGCTGATGCGCGAGATGCTGGACTGGGCGGTCGCCCGGCGCCTAGGCTGGGTCGAGGGCCATGTCATGGCCGAGAACCGCGCCATGCTGCGGTTGGCCGGCGATTTCGGCGCCGTGCTGGACCGGCCGAACAACGACTTCCGCACCGTGCGGGTGAAATTCGACCTTCGCGTCTAGTTGCCTGTGAAGGTCGGCGGGCGCTTTTCGAAGAAGGCCGTCACCGCCTCGCGGTAATCCTCCGACATCGTCGCCAGCAGCCACTGGTCGCCGTCCATGTGCATGATCGCCCCGTCCAGGGCGCGGGTGACCTGGTCGATGCCGCGCTTGATCATCTGCACCGCCATCGGCGGCAGGGCGGCATATTCGGCGGCCATGGCCTGGGCCCGGGCGTCGAGGTCGGCAAGCGGCGCGACCTCGTCCAGATAGCCCCAGCGCTCCAGCGTTGCGGCGTCGAACAGCTTGCCCGTCATGATCATCCGCTTGGCGCGGGCCGGGCCGACCAGATGGACGCACAGGGGCGCGGCGTTCCACATCAGGTTGATGCCCAGCTTCACCTCGCCATAGCCCAGGCGGGTGGTGTCGGCCCCGACGCGGAAGTCGCAGGCCGAGGTGATGCAGGCGCCGGCGCCGGTGGCCACCCCCTTGACCGCCGCGATGGTCGGCTGGGGGATGTCCAGCAGGGCGCGCATCAGATTGGCCCCCAGCTCCGAAGCCCGCCGCCGCATCAGCAGCGACGCCGGCCCGATCGACGACGGCGAGGCGGTCAGGTCGGCGCCGACCGAAAAGTCGCCGCCCTCGGCCCGCACGATCACCACCCGCGTCTCTTCGTCGGCGGCGAACGCCCGGCTGACGCGGATCAGTTCATGCATCATCTCGGCGTTGACTGCATTGCGACGCTCGGCCCGGTTGAGGGTGACAGTGGATATCGCGCCCTCGCGCGCGACCACGACCAGCGGCTGCGACATGTCCTGTCTCCCTGACGGATTTTCCGGCGACGCTAGGCGTTTGCCTGAGCGCGGGCAACGTCGGTCCGCGTCAGGCGGCCCCGTTCAGAACCGGGCCAAGCTCCTCGATCACCGCGGCCACCTTTGCCTGAGCGGCGGGGGCCAGGGGCAGGATCGGGCGCGGCGGATCCACCTGGCACAGACCGGTCAGGTCCGCGGCGGCGTAGATGACCCGCAGGCCGCTGAACGCCCGAAACAGATCCCACATAGGAGTCAACGCCCGGTCTAGTCGCCGCGCGCCCTCCAGGTCGCCGGTCGCCACGGCCCGCCGGAACGCGACCAGCGGCGCCGGGAACAGGCCGCCCAGCACGCTGTACCAGGCGTCGCCGCCGGCGATCATCGTCTCCGCGGCGGTCGCATCGCCGCTGAACCCGACCGAGAAGCCTTCGGGCGTCCTGGACCTCAGCGCCTGGACCCGGTCCTTTGCCTCCGGGCCAGGAGGAGACGGCGACTTCAGCGCAACCACATTGGTCATTCGGCTTAGTCTCTCGACCAGGGCGTCGCTGATGGCGAAGTGGGTCGAGGCGGGATTATCGTAGATGCAGAGAGGCAGGCCGCCGTCCCGCGCGACGGCGGCGAAATGGGTCTCGACTTCCTCGTCGGTCAGCGGCGTATAGGACATCGGCGCGAGCAGACCCATGGCCGCGCCGGCCGCCGCCGCGTCCTGGGCGTGCAGAACGGCGGCGTCGGTGCGAAGCGCGCCCACGCCCGCCCACAGCGGCACGCGGCCACTCGTTTCCGCCGCCGCGGCTTCGATCGCCCGGCGACGCTCGTCCCGCGCCAGGAAGGGGTAGGAGCCGGTGCTGCCGAGCACGCAGACCGCGTCGACCTCCGCCTCGACCAGCCGGCGAACGAGCCGTTGGAGCGCCTCGCCATCGACGCGGCCGGAGGCGTCCATCGGCGTAATCGGAAAGGCGATAAGACCACCAGCGATCAACAGAGCCTCCAGGGGTTTCGAGAGCGACGATCCGGGCTGGTCGCCGCCCAGAGCTACGAATGGCCTTGGCCCTCCGGTCAAGTCCCTGTTGCGTCAGGTCCGGCGCTTCGCGGACGCCCAGGGCGCGCATCCGACGGAACGATTGGTCGTCGCCTTCGTTGAGGCGTCAGCAAGGGCGCCCGACACATATTTCCAGGCGTTCCATCGAGCCATTGATCGGAACGTCGCATGCTGCGCCCAACCGTCGGATTCGTCATTCTCGCCTGCCTCGCGACGGCGGCCTGTGACCGGCAAAGGCCCGTCGGCGGTGCGTCGGCGGCGTCGCCGCCATCCGCAACCGAACCTCTGATGGCCAGCGCCCGGACGCTGTTCAAGGCGGTCCCGGCCACCGCGCCGGCCTTGCCGGGCAATGACGCGACTCCGGCCAAACTCGCCCTCGGCAAGATGCTGTTTTTCGACCCGCGACTGTCGGCGAGCCACGCCATCAGCTGCGCCTCCTGCCACAACATCGGTCTCGGCGGGACCGACACTCAGCCGACGTCGATCGGCCACCATTGGCAGCGCGGCGGGCGCAATGCGCCGACAGTTTTGAACGCCGTCTTCAACACGGCGCAGTTCTGGGATGGGCGCGCCGCCGACCTGCAGGCGCAGGCTGGGGGGCCGATGGCCAACCCGGTCGAAATGGCCTCGCCACAGGCGCATGTCGCCGAACAACTTCAAGGCATTCCGGGATATCGGGACGCCTTCTCCAAGGCGTTCCCCGGCGAAACGGACCCGGTCACGCTTCCAAACGCCGAGAAGGCGATCGCCGTGTTCGAAGCCGGGCTGCTGACGCCCGACTCCCCCTTCGACCTCTATCTGAAGGGCGACGCGACGGCGCTGACCGCGGCCCAGAAGCAGGGTTTGCAGCTTTTCATCGGCAAGGGGTGCGCCGCCTGCCACGGCGGGATCAATGTCGGCGGCGGCATGTACGCCAAGTTCGGTGTGGTCGCCTCCCCCGGCGACGTCATGCGACCGCCCGGCGACAAGGGTCGGTCGGTTGTCACCGGCGTGAGCGGCGACGACTATGGTTTCAAGGTCCCGACCCTGCGCAACATCGCGCTGACGGCGCCCTACTTCCATACCGGCTCGGTCTGGGACCTGCGCCAGGCGGTTGAAGTGATGGGCGCCGCCCAACTCGGCGCCAAGCTCACCGGGCCGGAAATCGACAGCATCACCGCGTTCCTCGGCAGCTTGACCGGGGTCCAGCCGAGCCTCCTGCTGCCCATTCTGCCGGCAAGTGTTGCGACGACCGCGCGGCCACAACCCTGAACTGAACCAATCCTGAAAGGTGGTGTTCCTTGGAACCGCATTCTGCTGGCGCTCGAAATTGGTTGATCCTGGTCGGGGTGCTGATCGTCGCGGGCGTCGCCGCCTATTTCGTCGGAACCGCGGTCGAGCATCAGGCCCGGTCGCGGGACGTCGCCGCCGCAAAGGCGCAACTCCAGAGCGCCCAGGTGCGGGTCGCCTCGCTTCAATCCATCAATCGACTGTTGAGCGCGGACACCTGGGCCTATCGCGCCGCCGTCTCGCTGGATAACCGCAACTTCGGCGTGGCCAATGACGACATGGCCAAAGTCGTCGCCAGTTTGAACGCGGTCGACGCGTCGGCCGCCGGGATCGATGGCGCGCCGCTTGCCGCCCTGAAGACGGAGGCCGCCGCGGTCAAGATCTCCGTGGCCGTCAACCTGGAAGCGCAACGAACGCAACTTATCCATCTGGCGGATGGCATCACGGCGCTGGCGGACCGGTCAATGGCCAGGACCGACCCGGCGCACAGTTGAAGACGGGCGTTTTCCGAACCGACTCGGCGCCGATAGACATGGGTGGCGGAGAGCCTCCCGTCTTGGATTTCGGTGACGCCTTTCGGGATTTCGGTGACGCCTTTCGAATCTCGACGCCGTGCGACTCTGGATGACGAGCGCCGACTATGACGAGACCGTCTCGCGCACGCGCTGTTCCGCGACCGTCCTCTCCAGGCGCTCCGTCAAGGCCGTCGGCTCGCGCCAACCACAGGTGGCGCGGAAGGCGCGGGTGTCCGCAACCAGCGGATAGCCGAGGTCGAGCGTGGCGATCGGGCTGTCCTGCGGGGCGGGGCGGGTCTCCACCAAGCCCGACCAGCCCACCGTCCGCGCGAACCGCTTCACCCATTCCCGGTGGTCGGGTGGCTCCGCCTCGCCGAGGTTGAAGGTTCGGTCGACCGCCCCGGCATGTCCGGCCGCGTGGGCGAGGGCGTCCGTCACATCGCCCACGAAACCATAGGTGGTTCGCCACGCCGCCCAGCCCGGGTCGATGGTCAGACGGGGCCGCCCCTTGAGCATCGGCGAGATCGCCCAGCGGAATCGCTGCTGACGGTCGCCAGGGCCATAGACCATGGGCAGTCGGAGGATGGTGTGCCGCAGGTCGGCCCGCCGCAGCGCGTCCTCAAGCGGGATCTTGTCGTAGTCGTCGAGCCAGGCGTCGGCGTCGCCGGCCGCGCGGCGAGGCTCGGCGCGATAGGGATGGCGCGTGGTTCGCAGCGGCGCGTCCTCGTCCAGGGGCTGGAGGATCGGGATGGGGCTCGCCTTGCGGTGCAGACCCTCGTAGTTGCGGTAGACGTCGAGGGAGCTGGCGAGCACATAGCGCTCCACTTGGCCGCCGAACCCCTCAATCAAGGGAAGGGTGTCGGCCCGGGTATAGGCCAGCAGGTCGATCACCGTGTCCACACCGCGCGCCCGGGCCAGCGCCGTCAAGGCGGGGACATCGGTCCGGTCACAGGCTACGCCGCCGGGGCCGCCGCCGTCCCGGCTCACCGAAACGACATCGTCGCCCCGCGCGCGCAGCGCCCGCACCAGCGGCGCGCCGATGAACCCGGTTCCACCCAGCACAAGGACTGTCATGCGGCCAGCCTCGCCGTGGGCGCCGTGTCGGTCAAGGCGCCCGGTGGATGCGTCGGACATAAAGCATTCGCGTCAGCGGCGGACCAAGGTCCGATTCATCCACCACGAGTCCGGATTCGACATAGCCCGCCTTCACCGCGGTCGCGCGCGACGCAAGGTTGTCCTCATCGACATGCGCCTCGATCCGGTCGAGCCCCGGGGTGGCCTCGGCGGCGTCGCTGAGCAGCGCCAGAGCGAGCGCGGCGTATCCCGAGCCCCGGAACCGTGGAAAGGTCCAATAGGAGACGCTGGCGCGATCGGGCGAAAGCCGCCGGATTTCGCATCCGCCGATCAGTACGCCCGAAGGCAGTCGGAGGGCATAGGCGAACATCGGGCCGCCGGCGGCCCGAGCGTCGATCCACCGCTGCATCGCCGCCCGCGTCTCGTTCAGTGTCGCGCGCCGAGGCGCCTCGAAGCGCCTGCGCATCTCATCGTCCTCGCCCAGCCAATGGGCTTCGGCATCAGCGACGGTATGGCCGTCCAGGCGGACCACGCCGTCGGTCAGGGTTTCCGGAAGCCGGAGATATTGATCGATCTGGGGGCATGAGGTTGTCACCTTCGACTCCGGTCGGGTGGGCGCCGCGATCGCCCCGATGTTGCATCAAAATGATACAACACCTCGGCGATTGGCCGCGTCCGCTCGGGTCGCGCCAGAACGGCGCCATAGGCCAGCCCCGGGACGAGCCGCTCCAGTCGCGGCGCGACGCAGTCCTGGGCCCGCCGACGACCGTTCCGGATCACCCATCGGCCCAGTCGCCAAACAGGTCCTTCAACTGCCTTGCGCCGTGCACGACCCGGACAACCACCGCGTCGGCGCCATCGATCCGATAGAGCACGATGTAGTCGCCGATGACGAGCATTCGGGCTTCTGGCGCGATCTCTGGGCGCGCCGGCCCAAGTCGCGGGTAGTCGGTCAGGTCTTGGCATCGGGCGACGATGAGGTCGATCAGGCGGTCCGCGGCGCTTGGACTGTCCAGGGCCACAGGCAGCCAGATGTCATCGAGGTCGGACTGGGCGCGCGGTGTGACGAGCACACGCGCCATCGGTCAGCTTTATGCGGCCAGGCGCGCCGCCAGGCGTTCGCGTCCGCGGCGCTTGATCGCTTCGGCGGCCAAAGGTTGGCCCTCACCGCTGTCCATGCCATCTCGCCAGAGCCGTCGCAGGTCCTCGACGGCCACCTGCCGCGCCTGGCGACCCTGCTTCCAGGCGCGAAGCGCATCGCGAACCACTTCGCTCGTGGACGCATATTCGCCGGTCGCGATCGCCTGACGGATGTCCGCGACAAACTCAGGCGTCAGCGCAATGCTCAGCTTCTCGACCGTGGCCACGATGACTCCTCGCAGTGCTACCAAGTGCTACCATTCATGGGCGAAAGAGTCACCCGTTGGGCTAAGGCGACGTTTTCGGTGTCGGCCTTGCGCGCATCCGCGATTGCCGACCTCTCCGCCCGGGTCTTGGAAGTCTCGGCGCAGGAGCGCCTGTGACTCTAAGTTAAGGTGAACAGAGTTCAGTTCAAGTCTGCCGGCAGCTCGCTGTTCCGCATAGTTTACGCGCTCAACCGAATGGTGGGGACCGCGGGATGGCAACGAGTGACAGGTTCGACCTGGCTGTTGAGGGCCTGATCGAAGTCGGCGCTCCGGGCGCGGCCATCGCCGTGCTTCGGAATGGCGAATTCATCCACCGCAAGGCCTACGGACTCGCCGATCTGGAGTGGGGCGCCGCGCTGCGTCCCGATTGCAGTTTCAGGATCGCGTCTTTGAGCAAGCAGTTCGCGGCGACCGCGATCATGCGCCTCGCCGAGCAGGGAGCGCTCTCCATCGATGATCGACTGGAAACACATCTGCCCGCTTTCGACCCGCGCGGTCGCATCGTGACGCTGCGCCACCTGCTCAATCACACCTCCGGCATCCGCAATCACGACAGGGGTCAGGAGCGCCGAGCCGATCGGGTGAGTATTTCTCGTGAAAACCTAATAACCGAAATCCTTGCGGCGCCGTTCGACTTCGAGCCTGGCGAGCAATATCTTTACTGCAACTCGGGATACATGCTGTTGGGCGCTGTGATCGAGGCCGTGAGCGGGCAAGATTTTGAGACGTTCCTGAAAGTGGCGTTCTTCGAGCCGCTCGGCATGATGCGGACATCCCTGTGCCTGGCGGATGCGATCATTCCGTTGCGCGCGCGGGGGTATGTGCGCGGCCGAAGCGGCTACCACAACGCTCGCCCGGACCCCACAAACTGGTCCCACGCCGCCGGCGGCCTGTGCTCGACGCTGGACGACTTGGCGATCTGGGATCGCGCGCTGCGAGACGGCCGCGCGATCGGCCGAGATAGCTTTGAGCAAATGATCGAACCCACGCCGCTCGCCGACGGGACGCTCTATCCCTATGGTTTCGGCTGGGGGACCGCGACCTATCAGAGCCGGCGGCTGCACCATCATACAGGCGGGACCATCGGCTTCGCTTGTCAGATGGCGCGCCTGACCGACGAGGCCCTGACCACCATCGTCCTTTCGAATGTCTATCTGTTCCCGTTCGATCGTGTGACGCGCGCGTTGCTGCGCGTCGCGATGGATTTGCCGCCCGTCGTCGCCGAGGGGCGGCCCGCGACGGCGGACGACTTCGCCCCCTGTGCAGGGCGCTACCGTGACGACCGCGGCGCCGAGATCGTCATCGGCGCCGAGCCGGCCGATCCCGCGCGATACACCGCCTTGGGCGAAGGGCGATTCCGGGAGACGATGGACCCAGAGGTCGAACTTCGCTTCTCCGATCGCCGGGAGGGGCGCTATCATGCTCTACAAACTCTTTCGCCGCTTTGGCCCGCTCAGTCGTTTGTTCGCCATGGCCCCTGAACCATCAGGATATGCACCGGCGCCGACGCGGAGAAGCCTTTGATGGACAGCTTCACGACTCCCCGCCTGAACGCCACGAGGCTGGCGGTCGACGACCTGCCCGAGCTCATCGACCTTCATCTCGATCCGGAGGTGTCGCGATTCCTCGGGGGTGTGAGGAGCGCCGAGGCCACTGAAGCCTATGTCGCGGCCAACATGCGTCACTGGGTCGATCACGACGTCGGCCTCTGGACCCTTCGCAGCCGTGACGGGGCGTTCGTCGGGCGCGCGGGGCTGCGCTACGTCGACGTGGAGGGGACCACCGAATTGGAGATCGCCTACGCGCTTGCGCGCGCGGCGTGGGGCCGGGGCTTGGCGACCGAGATCGCGGCGGCCCTGGTCGATCATTGGCGCGAGCGGCGCGACGACCCCAGCCTCGTCGGCCTGGTAATGAAGGGACATGTGGCGTCGGAGCGGGTGTTGAACAAAGTGGGCCTGGACTACGAGCGGGACGCCGCTTTCCACGGGGGCCTGTGCGGCGTGTTTCGACGCCGACGCTGAAGCCCCTGTAACACGGTGACTTAGCGGTGCTACGCTCGCCGGATGAGCAATCTCATCGAGCAGAGGGTAGAAGCCGCCCGGCTTGGCGAAAACCCTTATGTGATAACCAGGATGCCGTCGGGCTGGCTTGTCATCGGCGATGTCCAGCCGTTGCCCGGCTATTGCCTGCTCCTGGCTGATCCTGTCGTGGAGAGTCCGAACCATCTCGGCGAAGCCGACCGCATCCAATATTCATTGGATGTGCTGCGCATTGGCGACGCGCTCCTGCAGGTTACCGGCGCCTACAGGATCAACTACATGACCCTGGCGAACCTGGAGCCGTCCTTGCACACCCATATCATTCCGCGTTTCCGTGATGAGCCTGACGAGAAACGGCGCGCGGGCGCGTTTCAGGCCTACGATTGGGCCACAGCTCGGCGGTTCGACCCGCAGGTGGATGGGCCTTTCGTGGAGTCCATGAGGGCCTGTCTGCTGGCGGCGGGACGATAGGCCGTTGCTTCGGCCTGCCTTTCGATGGCGAATGGCTCAGGTGGCGTCCCGCCCCGGCCTGGACGATCCCGATCCAGCCTGAGTATTGGGCGCCCGCGCCAGCCAAGCCTCCCGCCGCAGGATCCAGGTCTCGCGCGCGCCCGGGCCGGACACGTAGTCCGCCGGCGTCACGTCGATCAGCTCGGCGCCCTGTTTCTCCTTGATCCGGTGCGAACCCTCGTTGGCGGCGGCGTTGGTCAGGTAGAGATAGGGCCATCCCAGATCCTCGAAGGCGTAGGCGGTGACGCGCTCGGCGGCTTCGGTCATCAGGCCCCGGCCCCAGAAGGCGCGGGCCAGCCAGAACCCACGCATGTCCCGCGCCCCCACGATTTCGGGTCGCAGGTCTATCTGGCCGATCGCCTCGTCGTCGCCGCCCTTCAGCGTCAGCACCCAGAAGACCTGTTCGCCCCGCTCCCGCGCCGCCAGGCACTCCCGGACGTTGGTCTCGGCGCCGTCGGCGGGGTAGGGCCAGGGAATCCCGGCGTGAAGATGTCGGACGATCTCCCAATGGCCGAATTCGCGCTGGATCGCGGGCGCGTCGTCGAGGCGCAGGGGGCGCAGGATCAGACGCTCGGTCTCGAGCGTGGGCGTGGGGGGCAGGGGGATGAGAACGGCCATTTCGGATCTCCGGTTCGGGGCGGAGGCCGGGACTGATGTCTCTGATGGCGAAGACAGCCCCGGCCTGACGGCGGGGCTGGGGCGGAAAGGTCAGGCGCCGCGCGCGCCGCCGTCCGCCAACCCCGGAAGGGTGGCGTTGGACGGGCATGACGGGTTGGCGCGGCTGACCATAAGGCGACGCTTAGCGGATTTCGCCGTTCTGTTCCAGGCCTCCGCCGATCCAGGGCAGGGCGTCACCGCAGGCGTCGACGACGTCGCCGAACCTCCGCTGGCGTCAAGGCCGTTCGGACGTCGCGGCG
>CAIQDO010000232.1 GCA_903870555.1 uncultured Caulobacteraceae bacterium | reverse complement strand
CGGTCGCCAAACCGCCCCAGCGTCACTTCCGACATGCCTTCCTCCCTGAGGACACGCCCCAGGGAATCAGACTTTTCAAATCACCACAAACCGAGATGTGTGAACGCGGTAGGCTTGCGGGGGAGGGGGACCGCCGCAGGCGGTGGAGGGGGCGAACCGCCTCTACAGGTACGCCCAAACCCCCAGGCCCAGCCCCGCCGCGGTCAGGCCGATGGCGGTCAGCCAGGGCCAGCGGCGGTTCAGGATGATGGCCAGGGTGGCGATGGCGATGGCCATGTGCAGCAGGGTCGAGGCGATGGTCAGGCGGCCGTGACGACGTTCATGGACCTCGGCCGACTCGCTTTTCTTGTCGCGGGCCTCCTCGAAGGCCTTGGCCTTCTTCTGCAATCCCTTCTGGTCGTCGGCGTTCTGGGCGGCGATCTTGGCGTAGGCCTCGGACTTCGGCCCCGGCGCGTCGGCGGCGATCGTGTACAGGTTCTTCTTGAGGCTCTTGGCCTCATATTCGTTCCAGGCGTCGGTGGCCTGGTTCTGCTGAAGCACCGCCTCGTTCTTGTCGACGATGGTCTTGTCGCCCTCGGTGGTCTCTATGCTCGCGCCGATCGCCGCCAGCACCGCCATGACGGCGATGGTCAGGGTGACCTGCGACACCAGAGGGTTCTTCTCGTGAGCCGCGTGCTCGGCGTGTTCGGCGTTCTCGTGGGCCTCGAGCTCTTCGAGAGGGGAGTCCGACATCGGGTCTATCCTTTGCGGGCGGCGAGGGCGGCGTGGGCGGCGGCGAGGCGGGCGATCGGCACGCGGTAGGCGGAACAGCTGACATAGTCCAGGCCGATGGACTCGCAGAAGGCGATCGAGGCGGGGTCGCCGCCGTGCTCGCCGCAGATGCCGAGCTTGACGTCCGGACGGGCCGCCCGGCCGCGCTCGGCGCCGAGACGCACCAGGGCGCCGACGCCGTCGACATCGATGGAAACGAAGGGGTCCTTTTCGAAAATGCCCTTGGCCGTATAGGCCTTGAGGAACCGTCCGGCGTCGTCGCGGCTGATGCCGAAGGTGGTCTGGGTGAGATCGTTGGTGCCGAAGGAAAAGAACTCGGCGTTGGCGGCCAACTCGCCGGCGCAAAGGGCGGCGCGCGGCAGCTCGATCATGGCCCCGACCCGGTAGTCGATGATCCGGCCCTGCTCGGCCATCACCTGCCTGGCCACCCGGTCGGTCAGGGCGCGTAGGAAGGCCATCTCCTCGGGCTTGGACACCAGGGGGTGCATGATCTCCGGGCAGGGCGAGGCCTTGCCCGAGGCGGCCACCTCGCAGGCGGCCTCGATGATGGCGCGGACCTGCATCTCGTAGATCTCGGGATAGGAGACGCCAAGGCGGCAACCGCGGTGGCCCAGCATCGGGTTTGTTTCGCGCAGCTCGGCCGCCCGCTTGAGCAGCTTGGCGGCGTCCAGGCCAGTCGATCTGGCGACCGCGGCCACCTCGTCCTCGGTATGGGGCAGGAACTCGTGCAGGGGCGGGTCGAGCAGGCGGAAGGTGACCGGGTAACCTTCCATGATATTGAACAGCTCGACGAAATCGCCGCGCTGCATCGGCAGGATTCGCGCCAGGGGGACGCGCCTGCCGGCTTCGTCGTCGGCCAGGATCATTTCCCGCATGGCGGCCAGGCGCGCCTCGTCGAAGAACATGTGCTCGGTGCGCACCAGGCCGATGCCCTCGGCGCCGAACTGCCGGGCGGTGCGAGCGTCCAGCGGGGTCTCGGCGTTGGCCCGCACCTTCAGGCGTCGGACGCTGTCGGCCCACCCCATCAGCACGCCGAAGTCGCCAGACAGCCTGGGTTCGATCATGGCGATGGCCCCCGACATGACCTCGCCGGAGGAGCCGTCGATGGTGATCACGTCGCCGGCGCGGTAGATCTTGCCGCGCGCCCGCATCTCGCCCTTCACCCGGTCGATGCTCAGCTCGGCGGCGCCGCAGACGCAGGCCCGGCCCATGCCTCGGGCGACGACCGCCGCGTGGCTGGTCATGCCGCCCCGGGCGGTGACGATGCCCCGGGCGGCGTCCATTCCGCGGATGTCCTCTGGCGAGGTCTCTTCCCGCACCAGGATCACCGGCTCGACGGCCCCTTCCCGCTCGGCGGCCTCGGCGGTGAAGACGATCTTGCCGGTGGCCGCGCCGGGGGACGCCGGCAGTCCGGTGGCGATGACCCGGCGCTCGGCGCTTGGATCGATGGTCGGGTGAAGCAGCTGATCGAGAGAGGCGGGGTCGACGCGCAGCACGGCCTCCTCCCGGGTGATCAGCCCCTCGGCCGCCATCTCGACGGCGATCTTGAGGGCGGCCTTGGCGGTGCGTTTGCCGTTGCGGGTCTGCAGCATGTAGAGCTTGCCGCGTTCGACCGTGAACTCAATGTCCTGCATGTCGCGGTAGTGCCGCTCCAGCCGGCCCACAACCTCGTGGAATTCGGCATAGACGGCGGGCATGGCCTCTTCCATCGACAGGGCCGACTCGCCCATTTCCTCACGCGACGCGCGGGTCAGAGGCTGGGGGGTACGAATTCCGGCGACGACATCCTCGCCCTGGGCGTTGATCAGGAACTCGCCATAGAGTCGATGTTCGCCGTTGGAGGGGTTGCGGGTGAAGGCGACGCCCGTGGCGCTGGTGTCGCCCATGTTGCCGAACACCATCGACTGGATGTTGACCGCCGTGCCCCAGGCCTCCGGAATGTCGTGCAGCTGGCGATAGAATTTCGCCCGATCGTTCATCCAGCTGGCGAAGACGGCGCCGACTGCGCCCCACAGCTGCTCCGCCGGATCCTGCGGAAACGGCGCGCCAAGGGCGTCCTCGACCTCGGCCTTGTAGGCCTCGACGACTCCGGCCCAGTCATCGGCGCTGAGATCGGTGTCGATGGCGACGCCCAGCACGTCCTTGCGGTCGTCGAGGATCTCCTCGAACAGGTGGTGATCGAGGCCGAGGACCACGTTGGAATACATCTGGATGAAGCGGCGATAGGAATCGAAGGCGAAGCGGCGATCGCCCGCCAGCCTGGCCAGGCCTTCGACCGTGACATCGTTGAGGCCGAGGTTGAGGACGGTGTCCATCATGCCTGGCATCGACGCCCGGGCGCCGGACCGCACCGACACCAGCAGTGGATTGGCGGGGTCCCCGAAACGGCGTCCGACCAGGGATTCGACCCGGGCCAGCGCCGCGGCGACCTGCTCGCGCAGATCGGCGGGATAGGTCCGCCCCTGGGCGTAGTAGTGATTGCAGGCCTCGGTGGTGATGGTGAACCCCG
>CAIQDO010000231.1 GCA_903870555.1 uncultured Caulobacteraceae bacterium | reverse complement strand
CCCCATTCTCCCGCCGAGGACGACTATGTTCGCGCGGTGCAGGCCGCCGAGCCGTTGCCGCTGCTGCCCGAAGGCGATCCCTTCGCGATGTTCCAGGCCTGGTTGCGCGAGGCGGGCAAGTCGGAGCCCAACGACCCGCACGCCATGACCCTCGCCACGGTCGACGCGGACGGCCTGCCGGACGCGCGGATGGTGCTGCTCAAGGGGGTCGACGACCGCGGCTTCGTCTTCTTCACCAACACCTTGAGCGCCAAGGGCCGGGAACTGTCGGCCAACCCCCGCGCCGCCCTGATGTTCCACTGGAAGTCGCTGCGCCGGGCCGTGCGCATCCGCGGCGAGGTCGAGCCGGTGTCGGGCGTCGAGGCCGACGCCTATTTCGCCACCCGCGCCAGGTCCTCGCAGATCGGCGCCTGGGCCTCGGAGCAGTCACAGCCCCTGCCCGACCGCTTCGCCCTGGAAAAGCGCGTCGCCCAGATCGGCCTGAAGTATGGCCTCGGCCCCGTGCCGCGTCCGCCGCACTGGTCCGGCTATCGCGTGCTGCCCGCGACCATCGAGTTCTGGCGCGACCGGCCGTTCCGCCTGCACGAGCGCCTTGTCTATCGCCGCGCGGAAGGTGGCGAAGCCGGGGGGGGCTGGACGACCGAGCGTCTCTATCCCTAAGAGTCGTCCCCAAGACAGGTGGGAGAGACGTATGCTCGGGTTGATGCAGGACTGGCCGCTGACGGTCGACAAGATCCTCGATCACGCCGCCGACTGGCACGCGAACCGCGAGGTCGTCACCCGCTCGGTCGAGGGACCGATCGTCCGTATCACCTACGGAGAGATCCGCGACCGGGCCAAGCGGCTATCGAACGCCCTGCTCGGCTTCGGCGTCCGCCCCGGTGACCGCGTCGCCACCCTGGCCTGGAACAGCGCCCGCCACATCGAGGCCTGGTACGCCATCATGGGCATCGGCGCGGTGTGTCACACGCTGAACCCCCGGCTGTTCGCCGACCAGCTCTGCTACATCATCAATCACGCCCAGGACCGGATCATCTTCACCGACCTGACCTTCGTCCCGTTCCTGATCGAGAACCGCCACCGGCTGCCGACGGTGGAGCGGATCATCGTCCTGACCGACGCGGACCACCTGCGCACCGTCGCCATCGAGGGCGCCCTCGAGGGCGCCCTGGCCAGCGAGAGCCTGATCGACGAAAACGGCGGCGACTGCGCCTGGGGCGGCTTCAATGAGCAGACCGCCTGCGGTCTCTGCTACACCTCGGGTACAACGGGGCACCCCAAGGGGGTGCTCTACTCCCACCGCTCCAACTTCCTGCACACCCTGGTCACCCTGCAGAGCGACGTGATGGGCCTGTCGGTGCGCGACACCGTGCTGGCGGTGGTGCCGATGTTCCACGCCAACGCCTGGGGCCTGACCTTCTCCTGCCCGGCCGTGGGCGCCAAGCTGGTGATGCCGGGACCGAAGATGGACGGCGCCTCGATCCACGAGCTGCTGGAGACCGAGGGGGTCACCTTCTCCGCCGCCGTGCCCACCGTCTGGCAGATGCTGCTGGCCCATATGCGCGAGACCAAGGCCACCCTGACGACGCTGAAGCGGGTGGTGATCGGCGGCTCGGCGGTGCCCGAGGCGATCATCCGCGCCTTCCATGACGACTACGGCGTCGAGGTTGTCCACGCCTGGGGCATGACCGAAACCTCGCCACTCGGCACCCTGTCGACGCCGACGCCGGAGATCGCCGCCCTCTCCTTCGACGAGCAGATGCCCTACAAGCTCAAGCAGGGCCGCCCGCCGGTCGGCGTGCAGCTCAAGCTCACCGACGATCACGGCGGCCTCAAGCCAAGGGACGGGACCAGCTTCGGCCGCCTGAAGATCCGCGGCCCCTTCATCGCCGGCGAATATTTCAAGGGCGAGGGCGGCGGCATCCTCGACGACGACGGCTACTTCGATACCGGCGATGTCGCCACCATCGACCCCGTCGGCTACATGCAGATCACCGACCGCGCCAAGGATGTCATCAAGTCCGGCGGCGAGTGGATCAGCTCCATCGAGATCGAGAACATCGCCGCAGGCCACCCCAAGGCCTTCCTGGCGGCCGTCATCGGCGTCACCCACCCCAAGTGGGACGAGCGGCCCCTGCTGCTGGTCAAGCTCAAGGACGGGGAAACCGCCGAACCGGCCGAGTTCCTCCACTTCCTGGACGGCAAGATCGCCAAGTGGTGGATGCCCGACGACGTGGTGTTCGTCGACGACATCCCGCTCGGCGCCACAGGCAAGATCGACAAGAAGCTGATCCGCCAGCGCTTCGAGGGCTACCTCCTGCCGACCGCGACGGCGCGGGTGATCTAAGGACAACGGGCGGCGGCGAGACGCCCCCTCCACCACGCCCTTCGGGCGCGGTCCCCCTCCCCCGCGCTCCGCGCAGGGGAGGAATACAAATGTCATCCTCCCTTGCGAGCGGAGCGAAGCGGGGGAGGTGGCGCGGCGCGAAGCGTCGTGACGGAGGGGCGTCGCGCCGTCCAGTCCCTACCCTCCCAGCCGGTACTCGCTGTCCAACCCCGGAGCCCCCTCGGTCACGGCCCGGCCGGACTTCACCAACTCGATCATATGCGCCAGCACCGAGTGGGCGGCCGGCGCGTGCAGGCGGGGATCGACGGCGGCGTAGATCACCGGCACCATCGCCTTGATCGTCCTGTCGCCGGCGGCCAGCCGATCGAGGATCTGTTGTTCGCGGTCGAGGCGGTGGGCGGCATAGGCGTCGATGAACGGCGCCGGCTCGGTGATCGGCGGCCCATGCGTCGGCCACAGCGTCGCGAAGGCCCGGTCCTGGATCGTCTGAAGGCTGCGCAGATAATCGCCCATGTCGCCGTCGGGCGGGGTGATCACCGTGGTCGACCAGCCCATGATGTGGTCGCCGCAGAACAGGGCGTTCTCTTCCTTCAGGGCGTAGCAGATGTGGTTGGAGGTGTGCCCTGGGGTGTGGATCGCCTCCAGCGTCCAGCCGTCGCCTTCGATCACCTCGCCCCCGACCACGGGGATGTCGGGAACGAAGGCGTCGTGCCCCGCCTCCAACTGGATCCCGCCCTCGACCGGCGGCTTATCCACGGCCCGGCCCCAGACCTCGGCGCCGGTGGCCTTGGACAACGCCCGGGCCAGGGGAGAGTGGTCGCTGTGGTGGTGGGTGATGACGATGTGGCTGACCGTCTCGCCCGGAATCGCCGCGAGGATGGCTTCGAGGTGCTCGGCCATGTCCGGTCCCGGATCGATCACCGCCACCTGGCCGCGGCCGACGATGTAGGTGCCGGTGCCCATGAAGGTGAACGGCCCGGGGTTCTTCGCCGTCACCCGCCGGATAAGGGGGGAGACGATGTCGCAACGCCCGTAGTCGACGTCGATGTCGCGGACGTAGGGAATGGCGATGGCGGCCATGGCGCGGCT
>CAIQDO010000230.1 GCA_903870555.1 uncultured Caulobacteraceae bacterium | reverse complement strand
ATCAGCCCCGGTCTCCGGGTCGCCGTTCACGGCCGTTACCTGCTGCTCTACCGTGAGCTGGACGATGAAGTGAGGATCGTACGCGTCGTTCACGGCGCGCGTGATCTGCCAAGGGTGTTCGAATCATGAGTTCGCGGGTCGGCTCGAGCCATATCCACCGACCCTGCCGACGATCGGATCACGAACTTGCGCGCCTATGCCGCTGGGCGCCTCGGGACGCACGAAACCATCGCGTACGGCGGAATGGATGACCTTGACGATCTGGTGATCGCCATGGCCCAGGCCGATCTGTCTTTTCCCAAACCGGCGACAACGCCGGCCCACGCAGCGCGAGTGGCGCGGGCGCCGAATGCCCGAGACCGGGCGCCTGTCCGTCAGGCCTCGGCGAGTCCCCGGCGGCGCCGCGACCGCAGCGCGGCGCCGAGACCGGAAACGCCGAACAGCATCAGCGTCCAGGTCGCCGGCTCGGGAACCCCCGATGCGAAACTGACGTCGAAGATCGAGGTTTGACCCGGGTAGCGGGCCAGACCGCTCACGTTGAAAGCGATCCAATTGCGCCGAAGTTCAGTCCCGCCTTTTGGCGGTCATGGTCCAAAACCTCTACTCCGGGGCGTCGCCGACGGCGGCCTCCGGCTGGTAGCGAGGCCCCCGGCTCAGCGTCATCGCCAGTGTCATGCTGAGCAGCCACTCGCCACCGGCCGCGTGGGCGAGCGGCCCGAAGTCGCGGGCGAGATGCCGCCGGATGTCCTCCGGAACCGATTGGAGGGACGCCACGGGGCTGAGGGCGGCGAGTTCCGCGAAGCGTCGGTCGTCGGCGTCGCGATCGCCGGACAGATCGCCGACCCTCTCGCACAGCATGGGCGTGGCAGTGGGAGAGCGGCCGCGATCGGCGCCAGGGATCAGGGTCAGCCCGTCGAACACGTCCACCCTGAACCCGCCGACGCCGTGGAACAGCCCGAACAGCAGACCCCCGCTGCGCAGGTCCACCGCTATGCTGAAGAGCTGGCCGTTGATCGGCAACATCCACCCCTCCACCATCGAGTCGGCGCTGCCCATGTTGAGGCGCAACAGGCCGGCCTCGTCTCGCCGGATCAGACCATGCTCATGGACGTAGCCGTAGGGATGCATCGGATCGGGTCTCGTCGACCGGAAGAACCCTTCATAGGCCGGCCCCCGCGCGCGGGACGCCTCGACCAGGTGATCCCATGTCGGAAGCAGCAGGCCTTTTGCCTCGACCGCGCTCACCACGGCCGGATCGACCCCCAGGCGTTTGGCCAGGCCGGGCAGGTCCCTTTCCCAGTCTATTCCGCGAAAGCCCGGGACACGGCGCGCCACCACGGCGGTCAGGGTTTCGAGGTTGAGCGAGGAGGGTTGGGCGCGCCCGTTCAGCCAGCGGCTGACGACCGATTTGTCCACCGCCATCTCCGACGCCATGCGCCCCCCGCTCATCGACAGCGTCCGCAGGACGAGCGCCAGCTTTGCCGCGAATTGCCTGTGCCGCATCGATCTGTCTCTCCCTGACGACTCAGCATGGCTCAGGCCGCGCGGCCGTGCAACTTCGTGCAACTTCGTGACCGCCGGCGCCCTCCGCCGCACCTGCCTAGGGTTCAGGCGCCCGTGCACTGTGGCGCCGACAATCAAGGAGATCGCGGAATGAGGATGCTTCCAATCCTGGCGGCGACGGTGGCCGGCCTGTCGGCTTCCGCCGCCGGCGCCGGCGTCAAGCTCGATATCATCGCTCAATACAATGAGGGGTTTGGCGCCTTCATCGGCCTGCTGAACACCTCGAATTATGGTCTCGACGACGTCGAGCTGCTCGCGGTGGCCGGTCCCTATGCGGGAGAGACCCTCGATCTGGGGGGCGACCCGGCGCATCACGAGATCGCCTATGGCTTCTCGAACGACTCGGGCGCTTTCGATACCGAGTATGACGACGACTACAACGTGTTCGAGACCACCTACGCCGTCCGCGTCACCGTCGGCGGGCAGGCCTTCACCAGCACCCCCTTCTCGCCGTCCGTCAACGCCACGGGCGGATATGTCGACTTCCTGGGCTTAGGCGCCGACGTCTTCATTCCGGCGCAGAAGGTCTCGAGCGTGGTGATCCGTCCCGATTCTCCGATACCCGAGCCGGCGTCTTGGGCGCTGATGCTGACGGGTTTCGCCAGCCTCGGCGTCGCTCTGCGTCGACGAAACCACGGGCGCGCATTTCCGCCGTCCAGTTTCCGCTTCGGAAATTCGCCCTCGGCGCCTTAAGCTTGATCCACGAACCCGGCGCCCGCCCGGCGGAAGAAAGCCTCGGCCTGCCGCGTCCCAAGCCCAACGCCGCTGGCCTGAAGCCCGGGAAAGCGGCATGGACAGTCCCGCCAAATTATTGCATAATGCCAACTTAATTGCTCGCTCCTTGACATCGTGAACCCGCCCTTGCGCCCGCGGCCGCAACCGGCGCGCCGCAGACGGAATAAAGCCGTTGTTTTACAAAGTCTTGCCGGACGGTGGCCCCATGCGGCCTACGCCCTGCCGCGCCGACCCGCGCCCGCCTTGCGCCCGCCTTGCGCCCGTCCGCGCCCACTCTGCGCCCACTTTGCGCCCGTCCGCGCCGGCGTGAGCCCGGCATGCGCCGGCCCGCGCCACCGTCAATGCGGTGGTCCGGGGCGCCTAGGCGCCGCCCCGGCCGCCGTCTAAGCCCCCGCGATGACCCTTCCCGTCACGGCCGTCCTGGCCGGCCTCTGCCTGCTGCTCACCGTCCTGTTCGGCTGGCTCGGCGCCCGTCCGGCCCGGCCCCATCGCGAACCGAGGCTGGTTCCCTGGCGATTCCTGATGCTGCTGGCCTTCACCGGCATGGTCGCGTTTCTGGTCCATGTCGTCGCCCTGCTGCGCGATCCCTCGGGGCTGCAGCCCTGAGGCGACGGGCCGCGGCGGCTACTTCGCCGCCGCCAGGGCCCTCATCAGCCGGTAGGTGAACTCCAGCTCCTCGTTGAACGCCTGCACGCCGATCCGCTCGTCGCGGCCATGGGCGCGGCCGTCGTCGAGGTCGTCGAACATGCCGTCGACGCCATAGGAGGCGATCCCCGCCGACCGTGTGATGGCGCTGTCACTGGCTCCGGCCGACATGATCGGCAGGATCGTCAGACCCGGCCACATCCCCTGGGCCACCTTGGCGACGGTCCCCACCACCTTGGGCGACAGCGGCGATTCCGGGCTGGGGGTGGCGGCGGTGTAGACGCTGATGGTGATCGAGGGGTCGGCGAGGGCGGCGGCCAGATGGCCCTTCACGCTGTCCAGGGTCTCGCCCGGAATCACCCGGCACTGGATCACCGACCGCACCCGCTCGGGCAGGGCGCTCTCGCCCTGTCCGCCGTCGATCATGGTGGCCACGCAGGTGGTGCGCAGCAGGATCGCTGTCTCGGTGGCGGCGGACAGCCGGTCGATCGCCGCCAGGGACGGATCGCCCGTCGCGGGGTTGAGCATGTCCGCGCGCATCTGGCCGCTTTCCAGCGGCGCCCGCGCCTT
>CAIQDO010000229.1 GCA_903870555.1 uncultured Caulobacteraceae bacterium | reverse complement strand
CGATCAGCCGGCCGACCTCGCCGCGCGAATCCTTGATCGGCTTGCCGGCCTCGACGCACAGGGCCAGGGCCAGCTCTTCGGCGCGCTCGGTGAAGCGATGGATGCAGTGGGTCAGCACCGCCTGGCGCTCGTAGGAGGCCATGCGCGCCATTGGCTCGGCCGCCTCCACCGCCGCGGCGATGCCGGCGTCGATCATCTTCGCATCGGCCAGGGCCACCCGAGTCGCCACCGCGCCGGTGAACTTGTCGGTGACCGCGAGGTCCTCGTTGGCGAACACCGCCTCATTGGCGAGGTAGAGCGGATAGCGGGGCTGAAGACCGGTCATGGCAGGGCTCCTGGACGAGGGGGCGTTCGCGCCGTTCTAGGGGCGCGGCCGAAGTTCGGAAAGGTTGGCGGCGGACAAGGCTGAAGAGAAGGATTCACCGCCAAGAAGCCAAGGAGCCAAGACGTCTCTCCGACCTCGCCACTCGCCATTCGACCCAGGAAGGAAGGCTTGCGCGCATCGCGCGCGAAAGCCATCTCGACGACGATCACAGAGCCGGCGTCCGGAGCGAATCCTCCTGGCTCCCTGGCTGCTTGGCGGTGAAAAAGACCTACGGCTCAGACCGCGGCGCTGAGCGACTTGATCTCCTTGTTGAGGATGCGGTCATTCTCGGAATAGTCCATCGGCACCTCGATCAGCTGCACGCCCGGCATGTCCAGGGTCGTCTTCAGCAGCTCGGTCAGGTGCTCGGCGCTGGTCACCCGGTGGCCAGTGGCGCCGTAGGACTCGGCGTATTTGACGAAGTCGGGATTGCCGTAGGTCAGGCCCCAGTCCTTGAAGCCCATGTTGGCCTGTTTCCAGCGGATCATGCCGTAGCTGTTGTCGTTGAGGATCAGCACCACGATGTTGAGCTTCAGCCGGACGGCGGTCTCCATCTCCTGGCTGTTCATCATGAAGCCTCCGTCGCCGCAGATCGCCATCACCTTGCGGTCCGGATAGACCATCGCCGAGGCCATGGCCGAGGGCAGGCCGGCGCCCATGGTGGCCAGAGCGTTGTCCAGCAGCACGGTGTTGGGGGCGTGGGCGTGGTAGTTGCGCGCGAACCAGATCTTATAGACGCCGTTGTCCAGGCAGATGATGCCGTCCGACGGCATCGCCTTGCGCACCTGGTCGACCAGGTAGGGCGGGAAGATCGGGCACCGGGTGTCGCCGACGTATTGGGCGGCATGGGCCAGTTCCGCCTCGCGCGCCTTGACCATGCGGGAGAAATCCCATGCCTTGTTGGGCATGATGTCCTCCTTCATCTGCCAGATGGCGTTGGCGATGTCGCCGACCACCTCGATCTGGGGGAAGTAGACGGGGTCCACCTCGGCGCTGCGGAAGCTGACGTGGATAACTTCGGCCGTGCCCTTTTGCATGAAGAACGGCGGCTTCTCGATCACGTCGTGGCCGACGTTGATGATCACGTCGGCGGCGGCGATGGCGCGGTGCACGAAATCGCCGCCGGACAGGGCGGCGCAGCCGACGAACTTGGGATGGTCCTCGTCGATCACGCCCTTGCCCAGCTGGGTGGTCAGGAAGGGGATGCCGGTCTTCTCGATGAACTGGTTGAGCATCCGGCTGGTCATGGCCCGGTTGCCGCCGGCGCCGATCACCAGCAGGGGCGACTTGGCGGTCTCGATCTTCTTCACCGCGGCGCGGACGGCTTTCGGGTCGGCGGCCGGACGGCGCGACAGGCTGGCGCGCAGCGGCGTCGATTCGGTCTCCTCGTCGGCGATGTCCTCGGGAAACTCGATGTGCACGGCGCCGGGCTTTTCCTCCTGGGCCAGGCGGAAGGCCTCGCGCACCCGGGATGGGATGTTGTCCGATGACGCCATCTGATGGGTGAACTTGGTGATCGGCCGCATCATGTCGACGACGTCGAGGATCTGGAAGCGGCCCTGCTTGGAGCTCTTGATCGGTTTCTGGCCGGTAATCATCATCATCGGCATGCCGCCGAGCTGGGCGTAGGCCGCGGCGGTAACCAGGTTGGTGGCCCCGGGGCCGAGGGTCGCCATGCACACGCCGGCCTTGCCGGTGTGACGCCCATAGGTGGCGGCCATGAAGCCTCCGGCCTGTTCGTGCCGGTTCAGGATCAGCTTGATCTTGGTCGAACGTGACAGACTGTCGAGGAAATCGAGGTTCTCCTCGCCCGGAACGCCGAAGACATATTCGACGCCCTCTTCCTCGAGGCACTGAACAAACAGATCCGAAGCCTTGGTCACGCGATTTCCCTCATGAACGCCCGGGACGATTTGAACCACGAATTGCGACTGCGAACCAGAGGCGTCGAACCCGGTGGGTGCGAACGCGATGGGGTGTTTCGCCCGCCTATCGTGACCGCGATCTTGACGGCCGTGGCGGAAGCTTGGCTTGTGACGGAACGGACGGCGCGGACCGTCGATGGAGGAGAACGCTCATGGCCTACGCGCCGTTCAATCTTCAGGGCAAGGTCGCCCTGGTCACCGGCGGCAACAGAGGGATCGGCCTGGGGATGGCCGAGGCCCTGGCGCAGGCGGGCGCCGACGTCGTGATCTGGGGCACGAGCGAATCCCACAACCGGGCCGCCGAGGCGCGGCTGTCGCAGACCGGCGTCCGGGTGCTGGCGCAGCGCGTCGACGTTTCTGATGAGGCGGCCGTGGTGGCGGCCATGGCCGAGGCGGCCGTGGCGATGGGCCGGATCGACACCGTCATCGCCAACGCGGGCATCGGCGCGGGAGCCAGGTCCTTTTCCGAAATGACCATCGAGACCTGGCGGCGAAACATGGCTGTCAATCTCGAGGGGGCCTTCTTCACCTGCCGCGAGGCCTGCAAGCACATGGTGGAACGCGCCAAGTCCGGCGATCCCGGCGGCTCCATCGCCGTCACGGCTTCGCTGGCGGCCGTCGACGGGGCGGCGCGCAACGAGGCCTACGCCGCCACCAAGGGTGGTGTGATTTCGATGATGAAGGCCATCGCGGTCGAGCATGCCCGCTACGGCGTGCGCGCCAACGCCATCCTGCCGGGCTGGATCGCCACCGACATGACCGCCGGCAGCCAGGAGTCGAAGGTGTTCAACGAAAAAGTCATCGCGCGCGTGCCGATCCGGCGCTGGGGCGAGCCCGAGGATTTCGGCGGCATCGCTGTCTACCTGGCCTCCGACGCCTCGAAGTACCACTCGGGCGACAGCTTCCTGATCGACGGAGGCTACGCCATCTTCTGAGCCGCTATTGCGGCGGCTTGGTCAGGGCGGCCAGTTGCTCCTGCATGGCGGTCATCTGCTTTTTCAGCTCCGCCAGGGTGTCGTCG
>CAIQDO010000228.1 GCA_903870555.1 uncultured Caulobacteraceae bacterium | reverse complement strand
GGCGGGATCGCCGCGGGGAGACACACAATGGCCGGACTACTCTCGAATTTTCGCAACACGATGATTCTCAGCGCCGTTTTGGCGGCGCTGATGTTGATCGCCTATACGCAAAGCCCCCACGGCATCGATAGCGTGTATTTTCAGGCGGTGTTTCGCTGGATGCACGTGGTGTTCGGAATTCTCTGGATTGGCCTGCTTTACTACTTTAATTTCGTCCAGATTCGTAAGATGCCTGACATTCCTGCCGAACAGAAACCGGCGATTTCAAAGCACATCGCACCTGAAGCGCTCTTTTGGTTTCGGTGGGCTGCTTTGATGACGGTGATTGCCGGCTTCGGGATTGCTGGATTGCATGGGAGCACCTATTTTCTGAAGGTGTTCACATTCGGTTTCGCGGGTGGGTTCGGTCCCGACGATCGCGGCTATGCGCTGATGGGCGTCGGTATCTATCTCGCCTTGATCATGTTCCTGAATGTCTGGGGGATCATCTGGCCGAACCAGAAGATCGCGCTTGGCATCAAGGACGGCACGCCGGAAGCCAAGGCGAAGTCGGCCCGTATCGCGATGCTCGCGTCGCGCACCAATACCCTGCTTTCGCTGCCGATGTTGACCTCGATGGCGATGTACCAGTCGCTGTACGGCGGCTGAGCGGCCACGGATCTCCGAGACCATGGCGGGTGATGACCTCGAGGCCGTCATCCGCCGGGCCGATCCCGATCGCTGGCTCTCGACCCGATTTATTGGCGAGCCGGAGCTCAGATCGGACGTTGTTGCGATCTACGCGTACGACCAGGAGCTTAGCCGAGCGGGTCGCCTCACCTCCAACGCCCTCATGGCGGAGATCCGCCTGACATGGTGGCGTGAGGCGCTCGATGAAATATACGGCGGCGGCGCCGTTCGCTTTCATCCGGTGGCGGGCGCTCTCACCGAGTCGATTCGACATCACGACCTGCCGCGAGCGCCACTCGAAGCGATGATTGACGGCCGTATCCGGGCGCTCGATGCACCGACGTTGACCGTGAATGAAGCGGTTCGATGGTCGGTCGACGTCGCCGGGTCCGCCTCTATGACCGCCGGCCTCATTCTCGATTCAGGGGTTTCCGTGTCGACCACGGCCGCGGCAGGCGCCTTGTGGGGCCTCTTCGCTCTCGCCCGAGCGGGCCTTGTGGAACGTCTTGCGGCGACCGATTACATCGCCGCGCGGATGCCTGCTGTCAGCCGGGCGGCGGCGAGGCTCAGCGCCAAGGCCTTTCCCGCAGTGGCGCACGCCACCTTTGCGCGCGACCTTCGTCGGGCCAAGCCCCTCGGGCCGACGGCGGCGCGAGGGCGAATGATCCTCGCGGTGATCACGGGTCGCCTTTAATGATCCGTCCGGCGACGGAACCGGGTCACTCTGGCGCCTGCACCGCCTCGGCCTCGATCCATGCGTCCAGGTCCGCCAGGGCGCGTTCGCTCATCAATCGTTTCTTGGCCCGTCCGCGTTCGGCCTTGCCGAAACGCTGCCCGTTCTCGTCTCGCTTTGGAGCCTCGATCGGCGGCAGCAGACCATAGTTGATGTTCATTGGCTGGAACGATTTCGGTTCGCCTTCGAGGTGGCCTCCAGTGATATGGCCGACCAGGGCGCCCAGGGCCGTCGTCAGCGGGGGCGTCGCCAAGGTTCTGCCGGCGCGGTCCGCGGCCGCCATGCGCCCCGCCAACAGCCCCAGGGCGGCGCTTTCCACATAGCCCTCCACGCCGGTGATCTGGCCCGCGAATCTGAGGCTCGGCCTTGCCTTGAGACGTAAGCCGTTGTCGAGAACCTTGGGGCTGTCGATGAAGGTGTTCCGATGCAGGCCGCCAAGGCGTGCGAAAACCGCCTTTTCGAGCCCAGGGATGGTCCGAAAAACCTCGGTCTGGGCGGCGTGCTTCAGCTTGGTCTGAAACCCGACCATGTTCCACAACGTCCCGAGAGCGTTGTCCTGGCGAAGCTGAACAATGGCGTGGGCCTTCACCAGCGGGTTATGGGGATTGGTCAGGCCGACCGGCTTCATCGGCCCGTGACGAGGCGTGTCGCGACCCCGCTCGGCCATCACTTCCAGGGGCAAACAGCCATCGAAATAGGGAACGGTCTCCCAGTCCTTGAACTCGGTCTTGGGGCCCGCCAGGACGGCGTCGATGAACGCCTCGTACTGCTCGCGATTCATCGGGCAGTTGATATAGGCGGCGCTGTCGCCCGCTGGGCCCTCCTTGTCATAGCGCGACTGCTTCCAGGCCACGCTCATGTCTATGGTCTCGAAATGAACGATGGGTGCGATGGCATCGAAGAATGACAGGGTGTCCTGACCGGTCAGGCGGAGAATGGAGTCCGCTAGGGCTCGGGAGGTCAGCGGACCCGTGGCCACGACGACATTGTCCCACGCGGCAGGGATCGCCGGGATCTCGCCGCGTTCGATCGTGATTCCGGGGTGGCCGCCGATCTTCTGGGTCACGGTTTCGGCGAAGCCTTCACGATCGACGGCGAGCGCGCCGCCGGCCGGGGTCTGGCAAGCGTCGGCGGAGGCCATGATCAGGGACCCCAACCGTCGCATTTCCGCGTGGAGCAGGCCGACGGCGTTGTAAGCCCAGTCGTCTGACCGGAAGGAGTTGGAGCAGACCAATTCGGCGAGGCGGTCGGTTTGGTGGGCATCCGTGCCGCGCGCGGGTCGCATTTCGTGGAGCACAACCGTTGCGCCCGCTGCCGCGGCCTGCCAGGCCGCTTCGCAACCGGCCAACCCGCCGCCGATGATGTGAATGGGGTCGTTGTTCATGACCGGTTGTCTAGCTCCCCTCGGAGACGCGCGGAAGTGGCGCGGGCGCGGCGATCGCTCTACACTCGATCGTGAGAATTCCTGGGAGCGCCATGGCGAGTCGACGGTTGATCATGGAAGGGTTGGGGGCCGCTGTGCGGTTCTGGCCGACCGCGTTGGCTCGGACCTGGGGTGCGCTGACGCTCACGGCGGCGGTGATCGGTCTGTCGTCGGCGTTCGGCCTATGGTCGCCCCAATCGCCGTGGCGCCTGGCGGCCTTCGCGGCGTCGCTCGCGGCGGTGGTGATGGCCCAAGGCGGCCTGTACCGTCAGGCGCTCGCCGTGGGCGCGCCAGGTCCTGCCGGGCTGCAGTGGGGCATGGCGGAAAACCGGCTTGGCGCGGTCTGGGCGCTCACGGCGGTGTTTCTGTCCGTGCTTGGAATGCTTGCCTTCGTCGTCGTGCTCTCCTTCGCCTTCGCCATCGCCTCCGCCGGTAAGGGATTCGTGACAGCCTTGCCCATGACCTGGGCCCGGGGTGTCGACGACCGCGGTCGTGCGGTGATGGCCATTGTCGCGGGTTTGTGCCTGGTCGGTCTGACCTGGTCGGCGATGCGCGTGTCCCTCGCCGCAGCGGCCACGGTCGCCCGCGGTCGGCT
>CAIQDO010000227.1 GCA_903870555.1 uncultured Caulobacteraceae bacterium | reverse complement strand
ATGCTTGTCAATCAAATCAAAGAGACGAAGGTCGTGCCTTTCACGGGCGAACCGGCGACGAACTACGCGCAACGACTGATAGCTCAACAGCGGGCCCAGGAAACCCTGAACCGGACCTTCAGCGGCTATCTCCAGGCGGCGGCTCCGACGATTCGTTTCAACAAGGACTTCGCGCCCGCGACCCCGGCGGGGCCGGCCAAGGCTGCCGGCAAGCCCTAGTCCGAGGCGAATAGGAAGCTGCAATTCCCACGAGAGTGGGATATGCGGTTGACGCGGGTCAAATTTGGCGGCGCGAACCCGGTTTCGTGTTTTACTTGGAGGTCGACAGAGGATGGGTATTTTCGCCAAGGCGCTCGCTATCGGCGTGGCGGCCCTGCTGTCCGGCGCCGTAACCGCGTTCGCACAGGGCGCTCCCGTCCCGGAGGCGTCTGTCGCCCCGGCGTCGTCCGTAGCCGACCCCAACGCCCAGACCTATATTCTCGGTCCATCGGACGTGATTGAGGTAAGCGTTCTCAGCCACCCGGATTTCACCACCCATGGGCGAATTGACGAAGACGGTACGATACGCCTTCCCTTCATCGGCTCGACGCCCGCCGCCAACAGGACAAGCCTCCAATTGGTGACCGAGATTGCGAAGACTCTGGAAACGCAAGGCTATTTCTCCAAGCCGATCGTCAAGGTGGATGTGGTTTCCTACGCCAGTCGGTATGTGACGGTGCTTGGCAATTTTAGGACGCCTGGCCTGATCCCGGTGGACAAGGCCTACCGTTTGTCGGAAATCGTCGCGCGCGTCGGCGGCGTGAGCGAAGCGGGCGCCGACTACGTTATCCTGACGCCGAAACAGGGTGAAGGACGGCGCATCTCGATCAGGTCCCTGGCGACTGGGGACAATAACGACGACCCCTATGTCCACCCGGGTGACAAGATTTTCAGTCCGCCGATCGAACTTTTCTACGTGTCTGGCCAGATCAAGACGCCCGGCGTCTTCCCAATGCTGCCGGACATCACGTTCAGAATGGCGATTTCCCGAGGCGGCGGACTGACCGACGCAGGGAGCGACAAGAGCCTCACCGTGACCCGTGGCGGCAAGAAGCTGAAGCACGTCGATCTGGACGCCAAGGTGGCTCCCGGCGACGTGATCGTTATCGGCGAGCGGCTGTTTTAGCAGGCCGGGCGCCGAGGCCCGCTTTGGCTTCCGGTGTCCGATTGTCGACAAATTGCTGTGTCAAAATAAGGAGTCGGCGCAAATGAGGCTTTGGTCCGGCTGGCGCCATGGATGCCCGGCAGGGGCGTCCCCTGGAGGTATCGAATGAGCATCGGTCAGTTCCTGATCATATTTTGGGCCCGGAGGGTCTTGATCCTTGCGGCGACCGCCAGTTGCTTGATCGGAGCGCTTATTGTGACGGCGATATTGCCTCCACAATGGAAAGCCACCGAGCGGTTGATGCTCGATTTCGTGAAGCCTGACCCGATCACAGGGTTGGTGATGCAGAGCCCGCAGGCCCGGGCCTACCTCGCCACGCAAATGGAACTCATCACGGACTACAGCGTGGCCGGCAAGGTGGCCGAACAGGTGGGTTGGCTGACCGATCCGGTTCTGACGGCGCAGTACAATAAACGGGCGAAGGACGACAAGCGCGACTTCAGACATTGGACAGCGGACATCGTCATCAAGAATACCAAGGTGACTTCTGTTCAGGACAGCAATATCCTTGAGATCGCTTATACGGCGCCGACACCGGAAGAAGCCATCGCCGTGACTGACGCGTTGCGCAAAGCCTACATGGAGGCGAGTCTTCAGTTCCGTCGTCAGGACGCCGAACGCAACGCCGTCTGGTATACTGAGCAATCCGCGAAGGCGAAGGAGACGCTGGACCAGGCGATCGCGACGGAGGGGCGTTTCGAACGTGAAAATGGCCTGGTGATGCAGGACAAAACGGACGTTGAATCGACCCACCTGCAATCTCTAAGTGTGCAAAGCACCCCGTTTTCAGGCGTCGTGGCGCCGTCCTTGGAGGGGTCTCAAGCCAGCATGCAATTGGCGGATATCGAGGCCCAACTTGCAACCGCTCAGACGATGCTTGGGCCGAACAATCCCGAGGTCATCAGTCTGCAATCCAAGCGCGCGTTGATGAAGTCCTTGATCGAACGCGACAAGGCCGCCACGCGTGCTTCCTTGGCCCAGGCCCAGGTCGGAGGGCAGCGGGCTCTTGAGCAAGCCGTCCAGGCGCAAAAGGCGAAGGTGATCGCGAACAGCGAGAAGATCGGCGTGCTCAACCAGCTCCACCAGGATGTCGAGCGCGCGCGCGACGCCTACAACAAAATGCAGGAGAAAGGCGCCCAGTTTCGACAAGAGGCGGTTTCAGGCGATGTTGGAATCACGCTTCTGGGCAATGCGACGACTCCGAAATCAGCGGCCTTTCCGAACTATTTGTTGATTGTCCCGGGGTCGCTTGTGCTTGGGCTTGGCGTTGGCGTGTTCGTAAGTCTGTTGATGGAGCTGTTACGTCGCCGTGTCCGAACGCAGGAGGATCTGGTGAATGATGAGGATTTGCCGTTCATTTGCGCCGTGCCGGGACCTGACAGCACCAAGTCCAGGTCCGCCAAAAGCAGGGGTTGGCGCCTGAGTTTGGCGGGCAATCGGGGAACAGTCAGCGCATGAGCGACACATTCGCGGTCTTGAACGCTGCAGCGCCCGCCTCGCCAATGACCAATGACACTCCCGAAGCGCGTAGCACGTCCTACGGCTTCAGCCCCTCTATCGTCGCCTTGGTTAGCGAGGCCAGCCCGCAGGCGGACGCCATTCGGGCCCTTCGTACGCACATCATGGCGCGGCATTTCAATCTTGGACGCCGGTCGCTCGCCATATGCGCGCCAAGCGCGGGCGTCGGCAGTTCGTTCATCGCCACCAACTTGGCGGTCGGACTGTCGCAGATTGGCGTCAAAACCCTGCTCATCGACGCGGACCTGAGGCGGCCGGCAATCGAGCGGCTGATCAGGCCGCCGGGGCCTCGCGGAGGCCTTGTCCAGGCGTTGAGGTCGAATGACATGGCGTTCGCGGCGAATATCGATCCGAATGTCCTGCCCAATTTCTCGATAATGTATGCGGGCCAAGCGGCCTCCAACGCTCAGGAGCTGCTTGCGACCGAACGATTCCAGATATTGATGAATTATTGCCTTCGAGAATTCGACGCTACGATTGTGGACACGCCGGCCGCCAATATGTCGTCTGATGCAAGGCGGATTAGCGGTGTTGTCGGTTACAGTCTGATTGTCGCCGCCAAGAATATGACCTTCCTTAAGGATATCACCACGCTCAGCGAGCAGTTGCATGCCGATAAAGCGATCGTCATAGGCACAGTAATGAACCGAGCTTGATTGCGCGTGGATATTACAGCTAATAGCGTGAGAGTGTCCTTTAAACGCGCGCCTGTTGGCGCCGTGGTCCTGGCGATCGGGTTTATCGCCTTGCTAGGACCGACCGTCGCGACATTGGTGAACCAGACTTGGTCCCAGGAGTTTGGGGCCTATGGTCCCATTGTCTTGGTAACAGGTCTCTGGCTGCTGTGGCGGCAATTGCCGGAATTGAGAAACGCTGGTCAGTCGGGCAGTCTTTGGTTGACTGCGCCACTGCTCGCCGTGGCGCTTGTCTCCTACGTTTTCGGTTATGCTTTTGATTTTGTGACGCTAGCTGCGGCGGGAGTGTACGGTGCGGGTGTAGCTATTCTACAATCGCGGGTTGGAATCCGACCACTTGTGAAACACTGGTTTCCATTGCTCTATCTTGCCTTCGCTATTCCGCCGCCAAGTTCAATTCTGGCAGACATAACGGCGCCGTTAAAGAGCCTGGTATCCTTAGCGGCGACGGATTGGCTAGCGGTGTTCGGTTTGCCAGTCGCTCGTGAAGGCGTAACGATTTTTGTCGGGCAATACCAGCTTCTGGTTGAGGATGCCTGCTCGGGAATGAATTCTCTGGTGGGCTTAATCGCCGTGAGTTTATTGTACATATATCTAATGCGAGGTTCGTCCTGGTTTTATTCTTTAGTGCTTGTCGTTTTTATTGTTCCTATTGCTATAGTTGCTAATATTATTCGAATTATGACTTTGATACTTTTGACTTATTATTTTGGAAATGAAGTTGCTCAGGGATTTTTGCATTTCACGGCTGGGATGCTACTTTTTACAACGGCGCTGCTGTGTGTTTTCGGTCTGGATAAATTGCTGGCGCTCATTCAATCGCGGGTCAGGAGGCGGGTGTGAACAGCAGACGAGACCTGCTTATTGGAGCCGCCTGCCTCACCGGCGCGGCCGCGGCCTACGGACTTGTCCCAAGACACCGGGTCTCGCTCCTCGCGGCAAAGTCTCGGGTTGAACAGATCGTGCCAACGGCGTTCGACGGGTGGAAATCGCGGAGTGTGTCGGATCTGGTGGCTCCGAAGGAGGAGGGGAGCCTGGCGGCCAAACTTTACGGTGAAACGGTTGGTCGGATTTACAGCCATGATCGGATAGAGACGGAAATCATGATGCTCCTGGCCCATGGCCAGACCCAAAGCAATGACCTTCAACTTCACCGGCCGGAAATATGCTATCCGGCGTTCGGCTTCGCCATCACGGAAAGCAGCGCACTGCGGTTGACCCTCCTAGGCGGCGCGACGCTTCCTGTGCGCCGGCTGGTAGCGGTGGCGCCGGATCGCCAGGAAACGATTCTCTATTGGTCGCGTCTCGGTGAGTACCTGCCGCTTGATAGGAAGCAGCAACAACTGGACCGATTGCGGATGGCAATGAAGGGAGATATCGGGGACGGCCTGTTGGCGCGATTTTCCGTTGGCGGCGGTGATCCGAAGGCGGCGGTGACGGTGCTGTCCGCCTTCATTCCGGCGTTGGTGGAATCCGTGGCGTCGGAAAACCGTAAAGTCCTGATCGGCACCGAACTTTCTCGGAAGATGGCCGGGGGCAAGGTCTGAGGCGGCCGTGCAAGACGCTGATGGCACGTCAATTCGCGGCTGGTCGCGGCGCCTCTCAACCCGATCTTGCGGCGCGTTTCGTTGGCGCCAGAATCGCTGTGCTCGGTGGGATTTTCGGCAGCGGTCGTGTAATAATTCCGATGACTATGATTGGGCCACGTTGGCGGCGTTTGATCGAGAAGGGACATCGGCTAGGATGAATTTCGAATGTCTTGTTCGGGCGGACCCGCTCGACGGTTGTGACGCCGTCGCGGTTCAGGCGGTTGTCGAATTCCTATGATTGTTTGTCCAATAACGCCGACGTTGTTGGGTGGAGTTTTCGCGATGGCTCTTCGATGGGTCCACCTCTGATCGTGCCGCGGGATCTCAATCCCGGCCTGGAAGTTGAGGCGTTGGACAGCCTGTTGGCTGGAGCCAGGCGACTGGATAACTCTCGCCTGAAGCGTTGGCTCGATCTGGTGGGAGCGTCGCTTGGCGTGCTTGCGCTCATGCCATTGTTTGCATTGGTCGCGATTGCGATCGTTGTCGAAAGCCCCGGGCCGCCGCTGTTTCGCCAGCGACGAACCGGTTACAAGGGGGCGCCGTTCGTTATCTACAAATTTCGCAGTATGCGCGTTCAGGAAGATGGATCGAATGTGGTCCAGGCCCAGAAGGACGATGACCGGATTACCAAGGTCGGTCGACTGTTACGCCGCACCAGTGTCGATGAATTGCCGCAACTTCTGAACGTCATAAAAGGCGAGATGTCGTTGGTGGGACCGAGGCCTCATGCGCTGGCCCACGACGAATATTACGGGGCGTGCGTCACCGGCTATGATCTCAGGTTCAAGGCGAAACCCGGCCTGTCGGGGCTTGCGCAGGTCTCAGGTTTGCGAGGCGAAACGGCGGACATCGCCGACATGGCGGCGCGTGTAGATAAGGATTTGGAATATATTCGGACTTGGTCGTTTTTTCTCGACGTGAAGATCCTGGTCAAGACGGTGTTCATTTTCGCTTTCCATCCGGCCGCCTACTGAACGTTACCGAGGCTTCGTCGATGACGGTGTTGATCGCCGCGACAATCGCGTCTGGGCGATCGTTCATCATCAGGTGAGATGTGCCTTGAACGATCGTCTGGACGCCGCGCCGCGATCGCGCCGCCAGTTCCTGATGCAATCGCACCCAGAAGGGCGCGGGGCCCGAATTCACGGGGTGGTGGGCAGACGGTTCGTTCCCATCCGCGGTCAACACAATAAGGGGAACATCGCCATAGGACGCAGGACCGCGGGCAATGTCATCGGATGTTGATGTCCACAGGCTGTCGAGTTCCGAAAGTTGGGTGCGCCAGGTTTCGGGGCGTCGCGCTTCCGCCAGACTTGCGGCGTTCACCGATGGCGGAAGAGTCGGATTGGCTGGCGGCGTACAGGAGGCCAGTTTGGGTTCTGTCGACGGAAGGGCGCCCGCTTCCGCCGCCGCGAGGCAGACCTGGGACCGTTGTCGGAGGCTTGCCAGGCTCGAGGCTCCCGGACCGAACATCTCGTCGATCCTTCGATCCTGGTACTCCACGGACGGGTCAACGAACACGAAACCCGCGACATCCTTCGGCCGCCTGTTGGCCAGCAGGCGAATGTAGAGGCCCCCGGCGGAATGGCCGACAAGAATGAAAGGACCCTGGATTCGCGCGGCCCGGAGCGCCAGATCGAGGTCGCGTGCGATCGCGGAGCCATCACGCGGCTCCGGCCCCGGATCACTGAACCCGGCGCCGGCCCTGTCATAGGCGCAAACGCGGCGCCGATCCGACACTCGTTCGCGGACGCCATTCCAGGCCAGGGAGTTGGCTGCCCATCCACCTTCCAAAATGACGGTTGGCTGGCCTGTGCCTGAGCAGCGGAAGTTTATAGCCCGCCCGTCCGGCAGCCGAACAACCCGGCTTGGATGGGCCCAAGCGATCGGTTGTTCGGGTTGCTTGGCTTGACACTCCACGCCGAAAAGGGACGTGGACAACGCCAGCCCGGCCAAAATGGCTTGCTCGCGCCTCACGACCGGGCCTGGGGGCCTAGTCCTGCTTGTGCTGCTTTGCCCGTTCGATGCCCGCCCGGACAAGATCCTTGGCCTCCGCGGCGTCGCCCCAGCGTAATATCTTGACCCATTTGCCCGGTTCCAGGTCTTTGTAGTGCACGAAGAAGTGCTCGATCTGCTGCATGGTGATGGGCGGCAGGTCGCGGTAATCGGTTACGCGATCGTAGCGCTGGGTCAAGCGATGGGCCGGAACGGCGATCAACTTTTCGTCCCCGCCGGCTTCGTCCTCCATCAACAGCACCCCAACAATGCGGCAGCTCATGATCGCGCCAGGCACTATGGCGCGTGTGTTGGCGACGATGACGTCGCAAGGGTCGCCGTCTCCGGACATGGTATGCGGGATGAAGCCGTAATTCCCGGGATAGCGCATCGGCGTATAGAGGAAGCGGTCGACGAACAGCGT
>CAIQDO010000226.1 GCA_903870555.1 uncultured Caulobacteraceae bacterium | reverse complement strand
TTATCGACATAGATTTGGATCTGGTAGGACGGTGGTGGCAGAATCAGCTTCACGTTCTGGCCGAGGCAGTCCGGGATGTTCGCGACATACTGGTTGCCGGAGGCGGCCATGCCGGCGTCATTGGTGGCCTGGGGAACCAGAGGCTTGCCGAAGGTCGAGGCCACCAGGCTCTCCACTTCGGACGTGAGAGTCTTGACGAAGAGACCGGGCGTATCGGCCGGCAGGGCCGATACCGCGGCGAGTTCCGTGCGCGTGTCGTCGGAAAGCACCAGCGGCAGGACGCGGAAATACACCTTCTCGTCGCTTCGGATCGGCAGTCGCTTCACCGAGTCCATCCATCGCCCGATCGCCGAATTCGGATCGCCGATGCCGTCGAAAATCGCCGCGATTGCAGCCGCGGATTGCGCCGGCGTCGGCGGGGCCGAGCTTACCACCGGATAGACGATCACCGACGGGATCAGCGCCTTGATCTGACGGTCGTTGAGGTCGAACAGCACCGTGTTGAGGCCGACGCGGTAGGACGTCGAGAACTTGGGGGATCCTGACCGCGGGTCCACGAATTTTTGGATCTCATATTGTTCGAATGACACCACGTGAGAGAGCCCCAGCGAGGCGCCCTTCCCGGCCGTGTCGTCCTTGCTATAGAGATTGATCTTCCAGTTGCTCGCCTTCGCAATCTCGAACAGATGGTTGTTGTAGACCGAGCGCCGCTTGATGTCGCCGAGAAGCTTGGCGACGTACGGATTGTTCTTCTGAAACTCGACGGCCGCGCCGGAATAGCCCAGGCCGCAATAGCGGGCATTTGATAAGGTGGCGTCCTGCGCCAAAGCCAGCGGGCCTGACGCCAGGGATACCGCGAACAGCACTGAGGCTGTGATACGAGAAGATATCGATGATGGCCAGTCCGGCCACAGGGCCGGCTTTCTGTCGGACAGATAGGTCTCTGTGTAGCGGATTTTCATTTTTAAATACTTATTTCTTTGTAACGTTGTGTAGCGAATTTAGATAAGTGCTGTGTCGTGGCGGCGGAGGCCGCCATAATTCTGTAACTGATTGGATTTATATGCAGATATTTGGCAACGGCCGCGGGTTGGCGCCCGCTGCTGATGGTGCGTCGCCGGAAAACAAGCGGGACCAAACGAAGAAGCTTTGCAGGATAGCCACACCGTGGGCCGGGATGTCTGTGACAAAAGACACATTCGAGAGAGTTGTTCGCCGCGGCGTTTTGACCGTCGAATGGTAAACCAGACGGGTCGTCGGGCCCGGCGTTTGGGCGCGCGGCGGGGAGCAGGTCAGTCGGATCACCTGCCTGGACATCGCTTGGCATGAGACCGGCGGGATCGCAAAGGCGTCACGCGACAGCTCAGGGTATCGGGTCAGGTCGGGGCTTCGTCGACGCCGATGGCGACCTGGAATACGATCGGCGCAGTCTCGTCGATGGACGCGCCGGAGGGGTTCAGCCCTCCGGCGTTCTCGCGACCTACCGCGTAAAGTTCTTCCCTTCCGCCACCTTCTGCTCCAGCAACGCGGAAGGCTTGTAGGCGTCGCCCATCTCGGCATGCATCTTCTTCATGCCCGCCAGAACCTTGTCGAGGCCGATCAGGTCGCCCCAGAACATCGGGCCGCCGCGGTAGACGGGCCAGCCGTAGCCGTTCTGCCAGATCACATCGATGTCGGAGGCGCGGATGGCCATGCCTTCCTCGAGGATCTTCGCCCCCTCATTCACCATCGGATAGAGGCAGCGCTCGAGGATCTCCTCGTCGGTGATGGTGCGCGGATTGACGCCGCTCTTGGCGACGAAGTCCTGGATGATCTTCTCGGTTACCGGCGAGGGGTGGGCGACTCGGTTCTCGTCATAGTCGTAGTAGCCGGCGCCGGTCTTCTGGCCGCGGCGGTCCAGTTCGCACAGCACGTCGCGGATGGTCTCGCCGTTGGACTTCTCCTTCACCCAGCCGATGTCGAGGCCGGCCAGGTCGCTCATGGCGAAGGGGCCCATCGGGAAGCCGAAGTCGTAGAGGACGCGGTCGATGTCCCAGGGCATGGCGCCTTCGAACATCAGCTTCTGGGCTTCGCGCTGGCGCTGGCCGAGGATGCGGTTGCCGACGAAGCCGGGGCAGACGCCGACCAGGGCGGCGATCTTGCCGATCTTCTTGGCCAGCTTCATCGAGGTGGCGATGACTTCCTTGGAAGTGTGGTCGGCGCGGACGACCTCGAGCAGCTTCATCACGTTGGCCGGCGAGAAGAAGTGCAGGCCGATCACGGCCTCCGGCCGCTTGGTGACCGAGGCGATCTCGTCGATGTTCAGGGCCGAGGTGTTGGTGGCCAGGATCGCGCCCGGCTTGCAGATGGCGTCGAGCTTGGTGAAGATGTCCTTCTTGATGTCCATCCGTTCGAACACGGCCTCGATCACCATGTCGACGTCGGCCAGGGCGTTCATGTCCAGCGAACCGCTGATCAGGCCCATGCGCTTTTCGACTTCGGCGGCGGTGATGCCGCCGCGG
>CAIQDO010000225.1 GCA_903870555.1 uncultured Caulobacteraceae bacterium | reverse complement strand
GGATAGATGCTGTCGGTCTGAAACGACGACAGGTCTGTTCCGATTTGAACATTGTCGACCGTCGGATCGAGTCCGCCGGGGCCCGGCGAGCCGAACGCGATGGCAAGACCCCCGTTGACGGGCGTAATGGCTCTCGGCCCAAAGGCGAAATCGAACTCATTGCCGTCGCCTGTGATCGCACCCGTGATGTGGCCGTCGGCATATAACTGGAACATGACGTGGATCGAGGGGCCATACTGGAAATTTGACCTTATTTCATCGATGACATGTCCGTTATAATACAGCGCCACGTTGGAGTCGGCGTAATTATTGTCGCCACGACCCACAACAATTCCATAGCCCTTAAGCCCGTCGCTCCCAACGCTTCCGTCCGTGTTAAATAAGAACTGAGTCGAATAGCGGCCAAGAAGCCAGTTGTAGTAACCGCTCTCTTGGGTGACGTCCGCCGACACACCGATCCCGTCGACGAACGCGACCGGTCGGTAGACCCCGGCGAACCCGTTGCTACCGGTCAACCTACCTTCAGAAATGAACAGGGATTGGGTGGGATCGCCGCCCAAATCGGACCAGCCATTCAAGACCGGGCCGTTTGCGCGATCGAAATTGTCGCTGAAACCTGTCGGCACAGAAGGCGGGGGCGCCGACACAGTCGCAAGATCCATCACATCGGATGGCGTTGTCGAATCGCCGAGATAGAGTTCCAGACGTTCAATCTGGCCCTGGGGCGTCGATGCATTCTTGATGGTGATATCGAGCGCCAGTTCGCCGTATGCGTCATGGGCCTGAACCAGAAGGTCCGAACCAACCGACGTGAATTCGAGTTGGTCAAGATTGGTAACCGTCGTTCCACCGAAGATCCGTAGCACATCGGGTTGGTCGGCCGCCCCCTGATCATCGATGACATCATGCCCTTGGTAGACGCCGATTGAATAGGCGTCGCCTCCGGGACCGCCGATCAGGGTGTCGTCGCCTGCTCCGCCTTCCAGGCTGTCGGCACCTTCGCCGCCAGAAATCTGGTCATTGCCAGCGCCACCTGAAATCACGTCATTGCCAGGCCCACCATCAATGTAGTCCGGCCCGCCGCCGCCGATGATGGTGTCATCGCCAGCGCCGCCCGCCACGAACGAAGAACCATCGTAGGATGCAAAGCCCGTTATCGAGTCGTTCCCATCCAGGCCAAGTATCAGGTCACTACTGGCTCCTATGGAAAAAAAGTCGTTCGGCGTCCCGCCGATGGGACGTGTGGTGTTCGAAAGCGCATCAATACTCGCTCCCGCACCTTCAGCGGCAACTTGGAATTGCCCAAGATAGTGATAGTTCGCTACGTCCGTCCATATCTTATAGTATAATTGCGGGGAATGTTGCGAGAGATCGAAATCCTTGTTCTCGGAAAAATTATGAGGAAGACTATCAAGTGGGTTTGCGTTTGTATAAAATCCATTCGGTGACAAAAAAAACTCTAAACCATATAGAATTCCGGTATGGTGGAATATAGGATCTTGAGCCAACGCATAGTATGACTCACTCAAATTCCACGGCATAGAGGTGCCAGGCGGATCACCCGGCGAAGCGAACGAAACAAGATGTACGTGGTAGGGCTGAATCGCATTGCCGAGTAGCGTAGTATCCATCATCTCTGATGCATCAGCGGCCGATATCAACTCGGCCAATTGCCCCCCAAGACTATGCCCCGTTATCACCACATCGCGGATATTAGAGGATGGGTCGCGGACATAAGCCATAATGGCGGCCATAAACGGCGACAGTTCGGAGACTTGGGTGCCTGGGCTAATCGCGGCATCATACCAATCGGCCGCTATCTCAGGCCCAGTACTGCCGCGAAACGACACAACAAGGGTACCGTTAGAAACCGCTGCGAAAGCGCCCGCCGCGCCATTCGTAAAATATCCTTGGTTGTAGATCCAGCTGACCGTCGGCGTCGTGCCGCTTGTATCACTCGTTGGCCGAACAAGGTCCAATGCTGGAGCTGTCCAAACGGTTTTTTCACCCAATAGGCTATTGAGAATGTCGTAGGCGGACGGACTGCTCGAATAGGCCGCCAATTGCGCGGCGGCGGCGATTTGCAGGGAGGCAGGATCAATCGTCGCGGACATGGCGGACGCCCCAACGCGGGTTGCTGGTGTGCAGAGAACTCACGCTACAGGTGGCAAGCCGAATGCAGGCGCCAAACCGAGCCTTAGGCCCGAAAGAGAAACCGTACTGTGAGAAAACGCACAGTCAACGACGGGAAGCACATTGGGCTGTGGAAAGCGCCGCGGCGACCCGGCTTACAAAATCCTACCGCGCCGCCAACGCCGCCGCCGCCGCCTGGGCCAGCGGGTCGATGGCCATCAGAGCGAACAGCACGCCGGGGAAGGCGAACAGGGCGCAGATATAGGCGACCGTGCGGGCCTCCAGCGGCGGGGCGTCGGTGGCGCCGGGGCTGGGGTCGAACCACATCACCTTGATCAG
>CAIQDO010000224.1 GCA_903870555.1 uncultured Caulobacteraceae bacterium | reverse complement strand
TCGTCCAGGTGAACCGGATTGTGGTCGCCGCTGACCGCCGCGAACGCGTCGATATCTGCGGCCCCAATCTCTCGGGCGGCCTCCGCGCACTGGCCGATGGTCAGGTCTTCGAGACAGAGTCCACTCACGGTCGGTCGTCCTCGCGGCGGCGGGGGGATGAGCCCCAGGGTTGGCGCGTTTCTAGCCTCACCAGACCAGATCGCCCATGGCGAATTGAGCCGTCAGTCCCGACTGGCCCAGCAAGCGTTCAACGCCATCGGCGGTCAGGCGCCCATCCGGGCCCGCGGCCTCGGCCGCGTGGATGCCGGTGGCGATGAACAGCCGGTCCAGGCCCTGTCCCTGGGCGCCGGCGATGTCGGTGATCACGCCGTCTCCGACCACCAGAATTCGGCGCGGATCCGGCGCCCGTCCCAAGGCCGACGCCGCCGAGTCCAGGGCCAGGTCGTAGATCGGCTTGAACGGCTTTCCGGCCATGACAGTCGCGCCTCCGAGAGACTCGTACAACGCCGCCAGGGCGCCCCCGCAATAGATCAGCCGGTCGCCGCGCTGCACGACCCGGTCGGGATTGGCGCAGACCATCTCAAGGCCCCGGGCGGCGGCGTCCGCCAGTCGTTCGCGATAGTCCTCGGGCGTCTCGACATCGTCGTCATCGGGTCCGCTACAGGCGATGAACCGCGCCGCGTCCTGGGGTGCGTAGAGCAGGCCGAGACCCTCGTAGAGAGGATCGTCACGCTCGGGGCCAATGCGCCAGGCCGGACCCGGCGCGCGCTCCGCCAGCAGGACGCGGGTGGCGTCGCCGGAGGTGACGATTGAGGTCCAAGCGTCCCGGGAAACGCCGAGGTCGTCGAGTTGCGCAACGACGCCTGGCGCGGGACGCGGAGAGTTGGAAATCAGCACCACGGGGCCATGGAGGTTTCGCCAGGTCACAAGGGCCTCGCACGCCGCGGGAAACGATTCGCGCCCGTTGTGGATCACGCCCCAGATGTCGCTGAACAGCACGTCATAGCCGTCGGCGACATCCGCCAGCCCCTCGATCAACACCGTCATGTCTGGCAGACGCCCCCGGGCTAGCGGGTCGGGATCGGCCGCTCGCCGCGATAGTCGTAGAAGCCGCGGCCCGCCTTGCGACCCAGCCAACCGGCCTCGACGTATTTCACCAACAGCGGGCAGGGGCGGTATTTGGAGTCCGCCAGGCCGTCGTGGAGGACGTTCATGATCGACAGGACCGTGTCGAGGCCGATGAAGTCGCCTAGTTCGAGGGGGCCCATCGGATGGTTGGCCCCCAGCTTGAGGGCGGTGTCGATGGCGTCGACCGTGCCGACGCCTTCATACAGGGTGTAGATCGCCTCGTTGATCATCGGCACCAGCACCCGGTTGACGATAAAGGCCGGGAAGTCCTCTGCGTTGGCGGTGGTTTTGCCCAGCGATTTGGCGAAGGCGACCGCCACCTCATAGGTGCCAGCCCCGGTGGCGATGCCGCGGATGATCTCGACCAGCTTCATCAGCGGCACGGGATTCATGAAGTGCAGGCCGATGAATCGCTCGGGCCGGTCGGTGGCCGAGGCCAGGCGGGTGATGGAGATCGATGACGTGTTGGAGGCCAGCAGCGTGTCGGCGCCGAGGTGCGGCTGCAAGGCGCGGAAGATCTGCTTCTTGACCTCCTCGTTCTCGGTCGCCGCCTCGATCGCCAGATCCGTCCGTCCGATGGCGGCGAGGTCGGGCGCGGCGCGCAGGCGTCCCATGGCGGCCTCCATCGCCGCTTCCGAGACGATCCCGCGCGACACCTGCCGGGTCATGTTGCGGCCGATCAGTTTTAGGCTGGCTTCGATCCGCTCCGGCGCGACATCGTTGATGAGGACGTCATAGCCCGCGAGCGCGCAGACATGGGCGATGCCACTGCCCATTTGCCCCGCGCCGATCACGCCGACCGTCCGGATATCCGTCATTGCACTCGCCTCGCGCCTGAACACCGGCGCTTGCCCTGTTTTGCGCCTTGAATTGCCGACGCATCCTTACACATGCCGCGCCCTTGTCGCCAAGGGTTTGCTGCAATGCAGCGTGCGGCTCAGTGTCCGGCTTCGGTAAGCGCCGCCATCAAATCCGGAACCGCGGTCTTGTAGTCCGCCACCAGACCATAGTCGGCCACCTGGAAGATCGGGGCGTCGGCGTCCTTATTGATGGCGACGATGACCTTGGAGTCCTTCATGCCGGCGAGGTGCTGGATGGCCCCGGAGATGCCGACGGCGATATAAAGTTGCGGCGCCACCACCTTGCCGGTCTGACCGACCTGATAGTCGTTGGGCGCGTAGCCCGCGTCGACGGCCGCGCGCGAGGCGCCCACGGCGGCGCCGAGCTTGTCGGCCAGGGGCTCGATCACCCGGTGGAATTCCTCCGCCGAACCCATGGCGCGACCGCCGGACACGACGATTTTGGCTCCCGCCAGTTCCGGGCGGTCCGACTTGACCAACTCGTCGGAGACGAAGCGCGTCTTGGGCGCGCCGACGCCGGCGTTCACAGCCTCGATCGAAGCCGAGCCGCCTTCGTCTGCGGCCTTGAAGGCCGTGCCGCGCACGGTGATCACCTTCTTGGCGTCGCCTGACTGAACGGTTTCCAGCGCATTGCCGGCATAGATCGGGCGGACGAAGGTGTTGGCGTCCACCACCTCGATGATCTCGGAAATCGGGGCGACATCCAGCAGGGCGGCCACCCGGGGGGCGAAGTTCTTGCCGGCGGAGGTGGCCGGAATCAGCACGGCGTCATAGGCGGCCATCAGTGGCGTTACACAATTGGCCAGGGCTTCGGCGACCGACTTGCCCAGCAGGTCACTCTCGGCGGTGAGCACCTTGCGCACGCCGGCGATCTTGGCGGCGTCGGCGGCGACGCCGGCGACGCCCTGTCCGGCCACCAGAACGTCCACGTCCCCAGACAGCGCCAAGGCGGCGGTGACGGTCTTGTGGGTGTTGTCCTTCAGGGAGGAATTGTCGTGATCAGCGACGACGAGAACGGCCATTTTCAGATGACTCCGGCTTCGGTCTTGAGTTTGGAAACCAGCTCGGCGGCGGTTTCCACCTTGACGCCCGCCACGCGCTTGGCCGGCTCTGTCACTTTGAGCACCTTCAGATGGCCGGCGCCGAGGCCGCCGAAGTCGTCGG
>CAIQDO010000223.1 GCA_903870555.1 uncultured Caulobacteraceae bacterium | reverse complement strand
GGGGTTTACATAATGCGTGCTTGTCATGCCCAATTGCTCGGCCTTGACGTTCATTAACGCGGCGAATCGGGATTCCGTGCCACCGATTTTCTCCGCCATGGCCATGGCCATGTCGTTGGCCGAGTGAACCGCCATCGCGTGCAGTGCGTCCTCGACCGAAATGGTTTCACCGGCCCGCAGACCCAGCTTGGTCGCGGGCTGCGCCGCCGCGAGTGGAGAAACCTGCACGGTGTCGGTCAAGTGAAGGCGTCCGGCGGCCAGCGATTCGAACGCGAGATACATCGTCATGACCTTGGTCACTGAAGCCGGATAACGGGGGCTGTCGGCGCGCTCGGAATAGAGGATCTCACCGGAATGCGCATCCATGACGATGGCCGTGTACTTCGGCTCCCCGCCGACCAGCCTATCAACAGGCGCGTTGGCCCGGGTGTGACCGTGATGATGACCGCGCGCTTGAACCAAGGAGGGCGCCGCCGCCAGGACGAGAGCAAGGGCCACGAGACAGGGTCTGGCGAGGCGGCTGGCGGACTCTGTCATGGGTTGGCTCCGTTAATCTGGGGCGGGCGAACGGGATCGTCTCGCCACCATATAGGGATCAAATCGGGTCTATCTTTATTTCACGAAGGTAAACAAGAGCTAAGGACGCGGCGCCTTGACGCGGCTCAAGACTCCGGCGCGAAAATGGTGCACCGCACAAAAATGCTTTTGACTTTCGCAGCGCAGCATGAGAAGACGCTGCCTGTCGCGCCGGGACCAGGGTCCAGGGCGCGGATCATGTCCAAGCTACCGCGCTTCAACCCGTTTCCGATCAGGAGTTTCCCCATGGCCACGCCCGCCAAAACGCCCTTCGACTACTTCACCACCGGCAACACCGCGTTCAAGGACTCGTTCGAAAAGTCCATGGCGACGATGGCCGAAATCAACGCCCACTCGAAAAAGAACCTCGAAGCGATGATCGCCTCTGCGACCGCCGCCGCCAAGGGCGCCGAAACGGTCGGAGCTCGGGCCATGGCCTTCTCGAAGAAGTCCGTTGAGGACCAGATCGCCGCCGCCAAGGCTCTGTCCGGCGCCAAGAGCATCCAGGAAGCCATCGAACTTCAGACCGGCTTCGCCAAGACCGCCTTCGAAGCCCTCGTTGGCGAAGCGAACGTGATTTCGGAGACCATGTCGGCCTCCGTCAAGGAATCGCTGTCGCCGATCAACGAGCGCGTCACCGCGCTCGTCGAGCGCATCCAAGCGCCTCGCTGATCTGACACGCCTTTCCGGGTCGGAGAGGCAACCCAGACAATCGAGCCCGGACAGGATCCCTGTCCGGGCTCTTTTCGTATGTCGCACTGGTGGCTGTGATCGGACGGGTTCGAGCGTCTTTCCCGATCCCTGACGAAGCGCTAAGAGCGGGACATGCCCACGCCAGAATCCCGTCTCGCCGCCCTCGCCATCATCCTGCCCGCGCCGGTCGCCCCCGTGGCCAACTACACGCCGTTCGTCCGGGTCGGCGATCTGATCCATATTTCGGGGCAGGTTTCGGTTGACGCTCAGGGCGGTGTTCGGGGTGTCGTCGGCGAAGACGTCGATCTTGAACTCGCCCAGGGCGCCGCCCGCTTGTGCGCGATCAACCTGATCGCCCAGATCAAGGCCGCCTGCGACGGCGACCTTGGCCGGGTGCGGCGTATCGTCAAGCTTGGTGGTTTCGTCCAGGCCGGTCCGACGTTTTTCGATATACCCAAGGTCGTGAACGGCGCATCGGATCTTATGGTCGCGGTGTTCGGCGACGCCGGTCGCCACGCGCGCTCCGCCGTCGGCGTCTATCGCCTTCCACTGAATTTCGCCGTCGAAGTCGACGCTATCGTTGAGGCCCCATGAAAGACCTGTTTGGCGAAGCCTGGGAGCGTCTGTTCGGTCCCCCCATCGCGCATCGCGGACTGTGGTCGCCCGGCGGGTCGCCCGAAAACTCCCTCGGCGCGTTTCAGGCGGCCTGTGCCGGCGGCTATGACATCGAACTCGACGTGCAGCTCAGCGCCGATGGCGAAGCCATGGTGTTTCATGACGCCACACTGGGCCGGATGACCGGCCATGAGGGCCGGCTGGCGGATCATACCGCCGCCGACCTTCGCCGGATGCGGCTGCTGGGCGCTGACGAAACCATCCCGACCCTTGCGGAAGCCCTGACCGAGGTGGGGCGCCGGGCGATGGTCCATATCGAAATCAAGATTCCGTTCGGCGAGGTCGGCCCGCTCGAACGTCGCGTCCACGATATTCTGATCGACCATAGTGGCCCGACCTGCGTGATCGGTTTCAATCCCTATTCCCACGCTTGGTTTGCCGATCACCACCCCAAGGTCCTTCGGGGCCTCGACAGCTACAGCTACAACGGCCCCGACGCTCGTCACTTGTCGCCAACCGTCCGCAAACAGTATGCCGCCTTGGGACACGTCAGCCTGGCCCGACCTCACTTCCTCGCCTTGGGGCTGGACATGCTGCCGAGCGCCAGGGCCGACGCCCTCCGCAAGACGGGCATGCCTGTGCTGGCCTGGACCGTGCGCAGCCGCGAGCAATGGGATGCGGTCAAGGATCACTGCGACAACCTCATCTTCGAGGGTTTCACGCCGTGACAGGCCTGAAGGCCGCCGTCACCGTACATCGCAGAATTGCCGAGATTGGCCGTCAAAGCTGGGACGCCTGTGCTTCGGGGCCCCCCTACGCCGCCAACCCTTTCATAAGCTACGACTTCCTCGATTGTCTTGAGGCGGCGGGCTGCGCGGTCGAACGCACCGGATGGGGACCGCGGCATCTGGCGATCGAGGATACGCACGGCGAGGTGGGCGCGGTCATGCCGCTCTATCTGAAGTCGCACAGCCAGGGCGAATACATCTTCGACCACGCCTGGGCGGACGCCTATGAGCGCGCGGGGGGGCGCTACTATCCCAAGCTCGTGTCGGCGTCCCCATTTTCCCCCGTCACCGGTCCCCGCCTGATCGTCAGGTCGGACATTGACCAGGCCGCCGGCCGAGATCGTCTCGTCGACGCCGGCCTTGCCCTCTGTGAACAGTTCGGCGTCTCCACCTTGGGGATCAACTTCCCCTTGCCGGACGAATGGCGTTTCATGGGCGAGCGCGGCCTGTTGCAACGCCAGAACCAGCAATACCACTGGGTGAACGCGGGCTATGGAGCGTTCGACGACTTTCTGGCGGTCCTGTCCTCGGGGCGCCGCAAGACGATCCGCCGCGAGCGACGGGACGCCGTAAAGGACCTTGAGATCCACACCTTGACCGGCGCCGACCTGACCGAATCGCATTGGGACGCCTTCTTCGGCTTTTACATGGACACGGGCTCGCGAAAGTGGGGCCAACCCTACCTGAATCGCCGGTTTTTCTCGCTGCTAAACGAGCGAATGGCGGATCGCGTGCTGTTGGTCATGGCGCGGCGCGGCGGTCGATGGATAGCCGGCGCCCTCAACCTGATCGGCGGCGATTGCCTCTACGGACGCAACTGGGGCTGTGTCGAGGACGTGCCGTTCCTGCATTTCGAGCTTTGTTACTATCAGGCGATCGAGTGGGCGATCGATCACAAGCTCGCACGGGTCGAGGCAGGGGCCCAGGGCCAGCATAAGATCGCCCGCGGCTACCTGCCGACACCGGTCTATTCGGCGCACTTTATCGCCGATCCCGCCTTGCGCGGACCGGTGGCGCGTTTTCTGGAGCAGGAGCGCGTCGCCGTTCAGGGGGAGATGGATTGGCTGGCGGAGGAATATTCTCCGTTCAGGAAAATGGATCCGTGAGAGCCGCTGACTTGAGATCCGTTCAGCGGTCTGGGTTCCTCACGGAGTGAAAGCGCATGCCACCCGCGGTGGTGCTTGTCATGATCGGACCCAGGCTCGCTCCAGGAGCGCCGCCACGGTGTCATCGACGGCGCGCGGCCCGTCGAGGGCGCTTGTCGCGGTCAGTCGCTCCGACCAGGACTGGCTGCCTCGGGCGGTCAGCCGAGGATTGACGTCCGGTTCGACGGCCAGTCCGAGAATCGCCCGGCCCCCCTTCAGGGGACGCAAGGCGGCGTATTGCACAGTCCTGGACCAAGCCACGTATCCCTTTCTGGCCGTCTGGATCGTGCCGGACAACCTAAGGGCCTGACTGGCGACGGCCTCCAGGATCGTTCGCGCGGCGGTGTCCGTCCAAAGCCTGTCGATCAGATCGCCGGGTTCGGCCCAGCTCGTCGTCGCGGCGAAGGCTTCGCCAATGATTAGTGAGGCGCGATTCTGCATCAATCCATGGGTCTCTTTGAACCAACGCAGACGTGCGCGGTGGGCGGTCTGTGGGCAGGTTTGGGCGATGACGACCCATTCGGCCAGGGTTCGGCCCGTGTCGCGCTCAAGGCCCTGGCGGAGGGCTGCGAACCACTTCTGCTGGCGTTCGGTAAGATTGGCGTCGGCCATGGCGGACGGCCCCCCAGCTTGTTAGGGAGTCGATGCTAGAGCATCGTACGGAAAAGTGGGTACCGGTTTTCCGCAAAAACGATGCGAAATCAGAAATCCAGAGCGACGTTCGCGAGTCTCGAATCACGCACGTCGCGCTAGCAGCAAAAAGGGCAGGGACCATGAGTCTCGACGGCGTCTACGATTCCGACAACATCTTCGCCAGGATCGTCCGCGGCGAAATTCCGGCCGTGCGCATAGCCGAGGATCAGGACACTCTGGCTTTCATGGACGCGTTTCCGCAATCAAGCGGCCATTGTCTGGTGATCCATCGCACATCCCGCGCTCGCAATCTCCTCGATGTCGAGCCAGAGGCGCTGATCGCCATAATGTCCACGGTCCAAAGGGTTGCCCGCGCCGTGAAGCTCGCGCTGGCGCCGGATGGCATCGTCGTCACTCAGTTCAACGGCGCGCCGTCCGGCCAGACCGTCTTCCATCTACATGTCCACATTATTCCGCGGTGGACGGGTGTGGCCCTCGGGCGACACGGCGAGGGGATGGCGGACCCAAAGGCACTCGGAGAGCTCGCCGCGAGGATCGCGGCGCGCCTGAATGGCTGAAGACCCTTCCTGCCCTGGGGCAGGAAGGGATGTCGGTCCGCTATTCGGCCAGGGCCGGTTCTTCGGCGTCGGAGGCATCCTTGCCGTGGGTGGTCGTCGTCGGCGGCGAGGGAGGCACGGTCTTCGAATCGAACTCGAAAGCGATCTTGCCGTCGGCAAGGATGACCTTGACGTGGCCGCCCTTTGACAAGCGCCCGAATAGGATGTCGTCGGCGAGGGGGCGCTTGATCTGTTCCTGGATCACACGTCCGAGGGGACGGGCGCCGTAGAGCTCGTCGAAGCCGTTCTTGGCCAGCCAGTCGAGGGCTTCGTCCGACGTCTCGATCGTCACATGGCGATCGGCCAACTGGGCTTCGAGTTGCAGGATGAACTTCTGAACCACCATGCGAATCACATCTGGCGTCAGTGATTTGAATGCGACGATGGCGTCCAGACGGTTGCGGAATTCGGGCGTGAACAGGCGTTTGATCGCCTCCTCGTCCTGGCCTTCCATCTTGCCGCGGCCGAAGCCGATCGAGTTGCGCTGGCCGTCCGAGGCGCCCGCGTTGGTGGTCATGATCAGGACGACGTTGCGGAAATCGACCTTCTTGCCGTTGGCGTCCGTCAGCGTGCCATGGTCCATCACTTGCAACAGGATATTGTAGACATCCTGGTGCGCCTTTTCGATTTCGTCGAGCAACACCACCGCATGAGGATGCTGGTCGACGGCGTCGGTCAGAAGGCCGCCCTGATCAAAGCCGACATAGCCGGGAGGCGCGCCGATCAGGCGGCTGACCGTGTGTCGCTCCATATATTCGCTCATGTCGAAGCGCAGCAGTTCGATGCCGAGGGTCGAGGCGAGCTGGCGCACCGTCTCGGTCTTGCCCGTGCCCGTGGGGCCCGAGAAAAGGTAGCAACCGATCGGTTTGTTAGGCTCGCGCAGGCCGGCCCGGGCCATCTTCATGGCGGAAGCGAGCTGGTTGATGGCGTCCTCCTGGCCAAACACCGCGCTCTTCAGATCGGTTTCAAGCTGCCGCAACGCCTCGGTGTCCGACTTCGACACGGATTTTGGGGGAATGCGGGCGATCTTCGACACCACCATCTCGACCTCCTTGAGGCCGATGACCTTCTTGCGGCGGCCCTCCGGCAGCAGCATCTGCGAGGCGCCAGCCTCGTCGATCACGTCAATCGCCTTGTCCGGCAGCTTTCGGTCTGTGATATATTTGTCGGCCAGCTCCACCGCCGCCTTGATGGCTTCGGCGGTGTATTTCAGCTTGTGGAACTCCTCGTAGTAGCTCTTCAGGCCCTTGAGGATCTTGATCGTGTCCTCGACGGTGGGCTCGTTGACGTCGATCTTCTGGAAGCGACGGACCAGCGCCCTGTCCTTCTCGAAATGCTGGCGGAACTCCTTGTAGGTCGTTGATCCCATGCACCGCAGGGTCCCCGACGCCAGTGCTGGCTTTAGCAGGTTGGACGCGTCCATCGCCCCGCCGGACGTGGCGCCGGCGCCGATCACCGTGTGAATCTCATCGATGAACAGGATGGCGTTGTCGTGGTTCTCAAGTTCCTTGATGACCTGCTTCACCCGCTCCTCGAAATCCCCACGATAGCGCGTGCCAGCCAACAGGGAGCCCATGTCGAGGCTGAAAATGGTCGCCTTGGCCAGGACCTCGGGGACCTGGTGGGTGACGATCTTGCGGGCCAAGCCTTCCGCGATGGCGGTCTTGCCCACGCCTGGATCGCCGACCAGCAGGGGGTTGTTCTTCGTTCGCCGACAAAGGATTTGAATACAGCGCTCGACCTCGTTGGTGCGACCGATCAGCGGATCAACCTTGCCCTGGCGGGCCTTCTCGTTGAGGTTGATGCAATAGGCGTCAAGGGCTTCGCCTCCCGTCTTTACGGGTGGTTTCTCCTCGTCCTCCACGGCGCCCTTGGTCGGCCGTGGCTCGGACGCGCCGGCCTTCTTGGCGATCCCGTGTGCGATGAAGTTGACCGCGTCGTACCGCGTCATCTCCTGTTGCTGCAGGAAATAGGCGGCATGACTCTCGCGTTCGGAGAAAATCGCCACCAGCACATTGGCGCCGGTGACATCGTCGCGACCCGACGATTGCACATGGATCACCGCCCGCTGGATGACGCGCTGGAATCCCGCTGTGGGCTTGGCGTCCTCGCCATCCTCAACGATCAGCGACTTGAGGTCTGTGTCGACGTACTGCGAAAGACTCTTCTTCAGCGCCGCCAGGTCGACATCACATGCCCGCATCACGGCGGCCGCGTCCGTGTCGTCGATCAGCGACAGGAGCAAGTGTTCGAGCGTCGCGTACTCATGCTTACGCTGGTTCGCGAAGGCGACGGCGCGGTGCAGAGACTCTTCCAGATTCCGGGAGAACGATGGCAATGAGGGCCTCTCAATCCTTTTCCATGGTGCATTGGAGTGGATGCTGATGACGTCTGGCGGTCTCAATCACTTGAGCAACTTTTGTCTCTGCAACCTCGTACGTGAACACGCCGCATACACCCACACCGTTTTGATGAACGTGCAACATGATTCTGAGTGCGGATTCACGCGATTTGTTGAAAAAACGCTCGAGGATATACGTAACGAATTCCATGGGCGTGTAGTCATCATTGAGAATCAACACGCGATACATTGAAGGTTTTTGGGTTTTGGTCTTCGTCTGGGTGACGATGGCCGTCCCAATGCCTCCGGTCGAATTGCCTTGCTGCTTGTCCGCCACGACAGCTCTCCAATGCGGGGGCGAGCGCCCGCTGCCTGATTAGATATGGAAACTTACGCGCATTGGAAGGCCCGATTCGCTGGCGCGCCGTTTGTAGAGCCTAAAGATCGCATTTCAGGCGGGGGTTTGGGTTAACGGCGCCGGGGTTCCGCCGGTTTCGCTATGATGCCGCTCCATCCGGACCAGGGCTGGCCCAGTTTGAGGGCCAGGGCGATGGCGTCGGCCAGTTCCGGCCATGTGTCGTGTCTGGCGTGCCGGTCCGGCGCGGATGGCGCGAACGGGCGCAGGCGCTCATCGGCCACGGATTGGAATCGGTGCACGGCAGGAGCTTCCGCCTCGACGGAGTCGAGATTGGGCAGCAGGTCGTCGATAAACGCGGTCGGCCCTAAGGTGCGGCTGGCCAGGGCGGCGACGGGCCTGCCCTTTGGGCCGGCCCCGATCACGAGCGGATAGGGCATGTCATTGTCGATCAGCCAGCGCGCGCGCGCCGCGCGGCTGCTGGCGGGGGCGTTGGTCAGGATTATGACACTGGCGTGCTCTGCGAGCCGGGCCAAGGCCTCGGGCGCACCGGGAGCCACGTCCATTGTGTGGGGGTCACAGTCAAAGAAGGCGTCGAACAGTTGTCGGCCGTGGCCCATGTCGATGTGACGTGGCTCGCCTGGGCGGTAGATGTTCTGAAACAGGGCGAAGCGGTCGATCCGCATCTCGAGGCCCTGAGCCACCACGTACCGCTCGAACCCTCGCATGAACAGGCCCAGAACTTCATCGACGTCGATGACGACCAACGGCTTTTCCGGGTGGATCTTGAGCCCGAAAACCTCCGGGGGCAGCGGTGTGTCAGTCAAGGACGCCTCCGTGCGGCTAACGTCGGCTTAAGGATATTGCGGTGTTTAGCAGGCTTGAAGTCGGAAGGGCCGAATCGCACGGGCGAGGCGGCGAATTCCAGGTACGACAGGACCCGCATGGCCAAGACCGTCCTCATTGTCGAGGATAACGAGCTCAACATGAAGCTCTTTCGCGATCTCATCGAGTCGCAGGGCCATCGGACCTTGCGCACGGGCGAAGGTCTCACCGCCTTGAGCCTGGCGCGGGAGCACCGTCCCGACTTGATTTTGATGGATATCCAGCTTCCAGCGATATCCGGGCTTGAGGTCACGCGCTGGCTGAAGGCCGAACCGCTGCTCGCCTCGATCCCGGTCGTCGCCATCACCGCCTTCGCGATGAAGGGCGATGAAGAGCGTATAAGAGACGGCGGCTGTGCGGCCTATGTCGCCAAACCGATATCGGTGTCGAAATTCCTGGAAACGCTGAAGCGGTTCCTGGACTAGCCCATTGGGCGAAGGCTATTTGATTTTGCCTTCACGGAATTCCACGTGCTTGCGGATCACGGGATCATATTTCTTCACGACCATCTTCTCGGTCATGGTGCGGGCGTTCTTCTTGGTGACGTAGAAGAAGCCGGTGTCGGCCGTCGAGTTGAGACGGATCTTGATGGAAGCCGGTTTAGCCATGACGAAAAAAGTCCCAAGAGCACGCGGCGTGGCGGCTTAAAATTAGAGAGCGGCGGACCATACGGATCGCGAGCCCAATGTCAACGTCGAGGGTGGCGCGCACAGCGGTCTAGAGGTGAACAAGCTGCTGCCGGCCCCGTACAAATCGGAGCGATGGCGCCGGACGGGAGGGGTCCTCGAGCCGCAAGGGAATCTCACGCAGGACGAATCGCGTGACGCTTGGCAAATCGAGGCGGAGGGCCTCCTCCAACTCCACCCAGGCGATCTCGTCCAGTTCGCCGCAGTCCGCCTGTCGTTCCAGGCTGATCAGCCGGTCCGCTTCGGCCATGAAAAACCGGGCGTCGAACCGCTTGGGTGAAACCGCGGGGGTGACCGCCCGCGCGACGAAGCTCAGCGCGGCCAGGTCGGGCAGGGCGCCGTGAGCCAGGAACTCGCGCCAGGGGCCCGTGCCTGGCCGCGAGGGCGCGCGCTCGGCCAGGAGCAGGCCCACCTCCTCGAATGTCTCGCGCACGGCGGCCAAGGCCAGCGCACGGGCCCTGGCGGGAGTCGTTGTCTTGCAGAGACGCGCGGCCACCTCCGGACGAAGATCGGTCGCGAATGGCGCCGTGAAGTCCGACCGGTCGATTCGGCCGCCAGGAAATACCCACTTGCCCGGCATGAAGTTGTGCCCCCCGTGTCGGCGTCCCATCAGGACCTGGGGCTGCGGTCCGGTTCGATTGATGATGATCAGGGTCGCGGCGTCGCGGGGCTTGACCGGTCGAATCGTCGCCGGTTTGGTCTGGGGGCCGTCGCCCATGTCGTCGAAAGCGTCGTTGGTCATGGGACGACCCTAGTCCGGTGAACGGCGAGGATGAAAGCTTGTCGTGGCGTCATGGCGTGGGAGAAGGTGGGTCCACGGCGAAGGTCTAGAGCGGCGTGCGTGATTCAAGACTCACGCTCGCCGCTCTAGATTTTTGATTTCGCATCGTTTTTGCGGAAAACCGGTTCCCACTTTTCCGCACGATGCTCTAGCGCCGCTTGGGCGGAGGCCGGCCCGTCCGTCCGCCCGCCCGGCCGCGGCCGCGTAGCGCGAGTCGGGGCTTGCGATCTGTCTTGTCCGCGGCTTCCGGCTCGCTGAGCATTTCCAGCAGCAGCCCGCCCGTGATCGGCGTAGCCTCCCGAAGCCTGACCGACACCGAACGGCCAAGCCGCCAGCGGACGCCGCTGCGTTCGCCGACCAGGGCGTGTTGCTGGTCGTCGTGGATGAAATAGTCGTCGCCGAGGCTTGAGACCGGGATCAGGCCGTCGGCGCCGGTCTCAAGCAGGCGGACGAACAGGCCGAATCGGGTGACGCCGGTGATCCGCCCTTCGAACGTCGCCCCGACATGCTCCTGAAGAAACGCCGCGACGTAGCGATCCACGGCGTCGCGCTCGGCCGCCATCGCCCGGCGTTCGGTGACCGTGATGTGCTCCGCTGTTTCCTTCATTTGGCCGATGTCGGCGTCTGTCAGGCCATCGTCGCCGAGTCCCAGGGCGCGGATCAGCGCGCGATGGACGATCAGGTCGGCGTAACGGCGGATCGGCGAGGTGAAGTGGGCGTAGCGGTCGAGGTTCAGGCCGAAGTGACCGATATTCTCGGCTGAATAGATCGCCTGCATCTGGGTGCGCAGCACCACCTCGTTGACGATCTCGCCGTGCGGTCCGCCCCGTGTCTGGGCGAGAAGGCCGTTGAATCGGTCGGTCCGCGGTGGCTCGCCCTTGTTCCAGGGCATGGCCAGGGTCGCGAGGAAGTCGGCCAGGGCCTGGAGCTTCTCCGCGCTCGGCGCGTCATGGACACGGTAGATCAGGGGGGTGCGACGCTGTTCAAGCGTTTCGGCCGCGCTGACATTGGCCTGAATCATGAACTCCTCGATCAGCTTGTGGGCCTCGAGAGATTGCCTTGGCGTGATCGACGCCACCTCGCCGTCAGGGTTCATCAGGATGCGCCGCTCGACGGATTCAATGTCGAGAGGCGAGCGGCGGTCGCGACCGATCTTCAGCACCGCATAGGCGGCCCACAGGGGGCGCAACACGCCGTCCAGCAGCGGGCCGGTCGAATCGTCCGGCGCGCCGTCGATCGCAGCCTGGGCCTGCTCGTAGGATAGCTTGGCCGCGGACCGCATCAGTCCGCGCACGAATGTGTGGTGACGCTTCCGGCCTTGGCTGTCGAACACCATCCGCACGGCCATGCAGGCGCGGGCCTCGCCCTGGCGCAGCGAACACAGGCCCGCGGACAGGCGTTCGGGAAGCATCGGCTCGACACGATCCGGGAAGTAGACACTGTTGCCCTTGTCGCGAGCTTCACGGTCGAGGGCGGAACCCGGCCTGACATAGGCGGCGACATCGGCGATCGCCACCCAGACCACCCAGCCCCCGGGATTGACCGGATCGTCGTCGGGATGGGCGTGAACCGCGTCGTCGTGGTCGCGGGCGTCCTGAGGGTCGATGGTGATCAACGGCAGATCGCGCAGATCGGTCCGGCCCTTGAGGGTCGGCGGCAGGGCCGCCAAGGATTCGGCGTCCACCGCGTCCGAAAACCCCATCGGCAGGCCGTGGGTGTGGATGGCCACCAGAGAGGCGGCGCGGGGATCATCCTCGCGACCAACCACTTCCAGCACCTTGCCACGGCGAGGGCCATGAGGTCGGTCGGCCGTTCCGCCAACCTGGGCCAGCACCAGGTCGCCGTCTCGCAGGTCCGCGCCGTCCCGATCGGTCAACAACAGGCTGTCCTTGGAGCGACGGTCGACGGGTTCGACGCGAACCTCGTGCCGGGACTTGCGGATGACCCCAAGAACGCGGTGGGCGCTCTGTCCCAGGCGTTTGATCAGTCGCGCCTCGACCTCGCCGGTCTCCAGGCGTTCGAAACGCACCAACACGCGGTCTCCGAGGCCCGGCGCGCCCGCCGCCGCTTCGCCCGAGCCCGGCGCCAAACGGACAGGCGGGGCATCGACCGCCGCCTTGACCAGGCGGACATGCAGATCGCCGTCCGGGTCGCGCTCGACGACGTCGGCAACCCCCACTGGCGGGAGGATGTCGGCCGCGAACCGGGACTTGCGAACAGGCGGCGCCCGCCGACGGCCCGGGACACGGGGCTTGGCCATGGCCGACTACAATCTATCGCCGACCGGCCGCGCCCGGCCGGTCATGACGCGGTCTTGGCGGTCTTCGCCACCTTGGCCTTCGGCTTGCCGGCCGTCTTGGCTTTCGCCTTGGCGGAGCCCTTGGACTTGGCGGCTGTCTTGGAGGTTGTGGCGGGCGTGGCCGCGGCCTTGGCCTTTGCTGGCGCCTTGGCGGCGGGTTTCGCCGCGGCGCGTCGAACGGGTTTCTTCTTGCCGCCCGGCGCGGCCTCGCGGGCCGCGATCAGGGCGACCGCGTCCTCCAGCGTCAGGTGCATCGGATCCGAGCCCTTCGGAACGTTGGCGTTGGTGGCCTCGTGCTTGATGTAGGGACCGTAACGCCCCGACAGGATCTGCACGGGCTTGCCGCTGACCGGGTGGGCGCCGAGCTCCTTCAGAGCCGAGGCCGCACCCCCGCCGCGCCCGCCGCGACCCCCGCCGGCCTTCTTTTCGGCCAGCACGACGACGGCCCGGTTGAGCCCCACCTCGAAAACCTCATCGGCGTTGGCGAGGTTGGCGTAGACGCCGGCGTGTTGGACATAAGGACCATAGCGACCGATGCCGGCCAGGATCATGCCGCCATCTTCCGGATGGTCGCCAACCTCCCTGGGCAGGCTCAACAGCCGCAGACCCTTGTCCAGGTCGATTCCGGCGGGAGGCCAGTCCTTGGGAAGGCTTGCGCGTTTGGGCTTGTCGCCGGCCTGTTCGACATAGGGGCCGAAACGGCCAGTCTTCAGCCAGATCGCCGCCCCGGTGGCCGGATCGATCCCAAGTTCACGATCGCCGGGAGTCTCGTTTTCGTCGCCCTCGGAGGCGGCGATCGGACGGGTGAACCGACATTCAGGATAGTTGGAACAGCCGATGAAAGCCCCGTATCGGCCGGTCTTCAGCGAGAGTCTGCCGGCCGCGCAGCTTGGGCAGCCCCTTGGGTCGGTTCCGTCGGCCTTGGCCGGGAAGATATGGGGGCCGAGCGCCTCGTTCAGCGAGTCCAGAATCTGGGTTGTGCGAAGGTCGCCGATCTCTCCGACGGCGGCGTGGAAATCGGCCCAGAACTCCCGCAGCAGGGCCTTCCAGTTGAGGTCGCCGGCGGAAACGAGGTCGAGCTTTTCCTCCAGTCCCGCGGTGAAGTCGTATTCGACATAGCGGCCGAAGAACTGTTCCAGGAAGGCGGTGACCAGACGGCCGGCGTCCTCCGGCACGAACCGGTTCTTGTCCATCCGCACATAGGCGCGATCACGAAGCACCGTCAGGATCGAGGCGTAGGTGGATGGCCGGCCGATGCCCAGCTCCTCCATCTTCTTTACCAGGCTGGCTTCGGAATAGCGGGGCGGCGGTTCGGTGAAATGCTGATCGGCGCGGGCGGCGAGCACCTTGGCGGCGGCGCCTTCCTTCACCGGCGGCAACCGTCCGCCATCCTCGTCGCTGGCGTCGTCGCGACCTTCCTCATAGACGGCAAGGTAGCCTGGGAAGAGCACCACCTGGCCGGTGGCCCGCAAACCGGTCTGGCCGTCGGCGCTGTCGAGGTCGATGGCGGTGCGCTCGATCCGCGCCGATTCCATCTGCGAGGCCAGCATCCTTTTCCAGATCAGTTCATAGAGCCGCGCCAGGTCCGGCTCCAGGCGCATGCGGGCCGGGTTGCGATCCATGCTGGTGGGGCGGATCGCCTCGTGGGCTTCCTGCGCGTTCTTGGCCTTGGTCTTGTAGATGCGCGGGTTCTCGGGAACATAGTCCTTGCCATAGAGGCCCGCGATGACGGTGCGGGTCTCGGTTAGCGCCTCGGGCGCCGACTGCACCCCATCGGTTCGCATATAGGTGATCAGTCCGACGGTCTCGCCGCCGATGTCCACGCCTTCGTAGAGTTTTTGGGCGGCCTGCATGGTGCGCTGCGCCGAGAAGCCCAGCTTTCGGGACGCCTCCTGCTGCAGGGTGGAGGTTGTGAAAGGCGGGGGCGGACTGCGCCGCGCCGGCTTCTTGTCGACCGCGCTGACCGTGAACGTCGCGGCCTGCACCGCGGCGCGGGCGACAGCTGCGCTCGACTCGTCGGCCAGGTCGAACTTGCTCAGCCGTTTGGCCTGGTGCTTGACCAGGCGGGCGAGGAACGGATCGCTGCCCGCGGTCACATCGGCTTCAACGGTCCAGTATTCCTGGGTGCGGAAGGCTTCGATCTCGATCTCACGATCAACGATCAGACGCAAGGCGACCGACTGGACCCGGCCCGCCGACCGGGAGCCGGGCAGCTTGCGCCACAGCACCGGGGACAGCGTGAATCCGACAAGGTAATCCAGCGCTCGACGGGCGAGGTAGGCCTCGACCAGCTCCATGTCGATCGCGCGCGGATGCTTCATCGCCTCGGTGACAGCCGATTTGGTGATGGCGTTGAACACCACGCGTTCCACGGCGGCGCCTTTGACTGCCTTGCGCCGGGTCAGATCCTCCAGCACATGCCAGCTGATCGCTTCGCCCTCGCGGTCGGGGTCGGTGGCCAGGATCAGGCGGTCGGCGCCCTTGAGGGCTGTGGCGATGTCGGACAGGCGCTTGGCCGACTTTGCGTCAACCTCCCAGCTCATGGCGAAATCGTCGTCCGGCCTGACCGAGCCATCCTTGGACGGCAGATCCCGCACGTGGCCATAGGACGCCAGCACCGTGTAGCCGGGGCCGAGATATTTGTTGATGGTCTTGGCCTTGGCCGGACTTTCGACGACGACAACGTTCATGCGGGGATTGGGCGCCAAGCTGTTCAGATGAGCGCCAACCGTATCGGAGGCGCGCGGGGAAAGTGGGGGCGGGGCCCCGCCTCTGTCAACGTGACGCGACATATTGGCGGAATCTCACCTAGCGATAGCGCCTAAAGCGCAGGCCTTCCCACTCCTGGCAAGCACCGCCGTGTCGCCCTCCGTCCTTCCGCAAGGCCGGTTCAGGCTCGGACAACCATGGATCCGGGGAGCAATTCGGCCCTTCCCGCCAAGGCCAGGTCGGCTAGGGCTGCGAGAACCGAGCCGATTGGGGCGGAAATTTCCCGGGCAAGCGTGTCGATGCTGACAGGGGTCGGCGACAGGAGGTCTTCCACCAGGGTCAGCAGCACCGCCTCGTTGGCTGTTTCCGGAGCGTCCGCGCCTCGAAACCGGGGCGCGGTCGGGGCTGACAGGCCAGGCAGCCCTTCAAGCACCCGTAGAATGTCGAGGGGCTCCTCGACCAGGATGGCGCCCTGGCGGAGCAGGTCGTTGGCGCCGCGGGCGCGCGGATCAAGAGGGGATCCAGGCACGGCGAACACCTCACGCCCCTGTTCCGCCGCCAGGCGCGCGGTGATCAGGGAGCCCGACCGCAACTCCGCCTCGACCACGACCACACCGCGCGAAAGGCCGGAAATGATTCGATTGCGCCGGGGAAAGTCCGCCGCCTTGGCCTTGCCGCCGACCGGTCGTTCTGAGACGACGCAACCCTGTCGGGTCAGACTCAGGTGAAGATCCGCGTTCTCGGGCGGATAGACATCGTCCACGCCGCCCGCCAGCACAGCCACGGACCCGGTTGTCAGTGAGCCCTGGTGAGCCGCCGCGTCGATACCTCGGGCCATGCCCGAAACCACGACCCAACCCGCCTCACCGAGCCCGGCGGCCAGGTCGCGCGCCAAACGGCGGCCCGCCGCGGAAGCGATCCGCGCGCCCACCACCGCCACCATCGGGCGAGCAAGGAGTCCTATGTCGCCCCAGGCCCACAGAACCGGAGGCGGCGGGTCGAGCATGGCCAGGGGAAAGGGAAAGGCGCCATCCGTGTTGATGAGAAGTTGGGCGCCTAGCGCCTCGCCAGCGTCGACCTCGCGCTGCGCCTCGGCCATCGAGGGGATGCGAGGCGTTTCTGTTCGGCCGCCTCTCCTGGCCATGTCGGGCAGAGCCTTCAGCGCCGCTCCGGCCGAACCGAAACGGCCGATCAGATGGGCGAAGGTTACCGGTCCTACCGAGTCGGTTCGGGCCAGCCGCAACCAGTCAAGCCGTTCGCCGGCGCCGGGGGCTTGGGCGCTCAAGCGGCGGACGGACTCTTCTTGCCGCCAATACGGGGCTCGTCGCCTTTCAGCAGGCGGCGGATGTTGGCGTCATGACGAAGGAAGATCAGCGCCGCCATCCCCGCGGACAGCCACAGACGCCCGGTGGTCGACTGGTGCAGCAGAAGGAACAGCAGGGGCGTGAGGGCGGCTGACGTGAGCGCGGCGAGCGACGAGATCCGGAAGACCGCCGCCATGGCGATCCAGATCGCGCCGGCCGCGAGCCCCACGGGCCAGGCGACCGCGAACAGGATACCGTAGAACGTCGCCACGCCCTTGCCGCCTTTGAAGCCAAGCCAGACCGGGAAGATATGGCCGAGGAACGCCGCGCCACCGGCCAAGGCTGCGATCGTGGGGCCGAAAAGCGCTCCCGCGATCAGCACCGCCACGGCTCCCTTGCCGGCGTCGCCCAGCAAGGTGATCAGCGCCAAGTCTCGTCGGCCTGTACGCAGGACGTTGGTCGCTCCGATGTTTCCCGAGCCGATGGCGCGAACGTCGCCCGCGCCGCCCAGCCGCGTGGCGATCACGCCGAACGGGATCGCCCCGAGCAGATAGCCGCCGATCACGGCGGCGGGCACGGCAATCATCGAGTCTTGTATCAACGTCATTGGGACAGACTATGCCAACCGTTCGGACGGACAATACGGGATTTGGCGGACGTCAGGTCGCGGGGAACACCACCCGCCCATCCACCAGGGTCATCAGCACCTGGCCCTGGAGCCGGCGGCCGTCGAAAGCGGAATTCTTCGACTTGGAGATCAGGGCGGCGGCGTCGATCAGTCGCGGCGCGTCGATGTCGACCAGGATCAAGTCGGCTGGCGCGCCGACCGAAAGTCGGCCCGCCTCCAGGCCGATCGCCCTTGCCGGGGCCAAGGTCACGGTCTCGATCAAGCGAATCAGGGGCACCCGCTCCTCGTGGTAGAGCGTGAGGAGCGCCGGCAGCAGGGTCTCAAGTCCGACCGCGCCTGGAGCGGCCTCGTCATAAGGCAGCCGCTTCTCCTCCGGCGGCGCGGGGGCGTGGGCCGACACCACGATGTCCACCAGCCCCGAGGCGACAGCCTCGATCAGGGCCTGCCGGTCGTCCTCACAGCGCAGGGGCGGGGTGAGCTTGCAGAAGGTGCGATAGTCGCCGATGTCCAGTTCGTTGAACGTCAGGTGGTTGATCGAG